>SCTD01000390.1 GCA_004299215.1 Frankiales bacterium
GTACGCGTTCACGCCGCTTGAGGTCGGGCGGTTCCTCGAGCTGCGGCCGGCTCAGGAACCGACGGACTGAGCAGGGCGGTCCCAGCGGGTGAACTGCTCGGCGATCGTCATGCCGGCCTTCTCGTACAGCCGCAGGGCGCCCGTCGGGTTGCCCGCATCGACACCGAGCACCGTCGCGGGGAAGCCGCGCGCGCGGTGCCGCCGGAAGCACTCGTGCAGCAGCGCCAGCCCGAGCCCCCGACCGCGCTGCGAGGGGGCCACCGCGAGCTGGCGGACGAAGCCGTAGTCCTCGCCCATCGGCTGCGAGAGGGCGGCCCCGACGACCTCCCCGTCCGCGAGCGCCACGAGGTAGAGGGAGGGGTCGAAGCGCTCGGTGTCCAGCAGGAAGCGCGACCACTCCTCGAAGGTCCGCTCGTGCTGCCCGCCGATCTCGCGGAAGGACGTGGTGATCAGCTGGTGCACCGCGCGGTCGTCGGGCCCCCTCTCGAAGTCCCGGACCTCGACGCCGTCGGGCCACGCCGGCGCGGGCGTCTCCTGGTCGAGCTCGATGCGCATCCGCCAGAACCGGCGCGCGTCGACCCAGCCGCGCGCGGCCATCAGCGCGTTGCGGTCCCCGTCCGGGTCCGGCACGTAGTGCTCGAGCTGCCCGGGATGCTGCTCCACCCAGGCGAACAGCCGGGGGAGCAGCTCGGTGCGGTGCAGCGGCGTCATCGCGTCGGCGTACTCCTCGATGGCGCAGGCGTAGCCGACGACCTCGCCCTGGTCCTCGAGCACCAGGGTCGAGGCCTCCCAGTCGAAGCCGGGCGCGTCCCAGTCGTCGGTGAAGTCGGTCTCGTCGGTGTCGGGCCTGCCGCGGAACGCCACGTCGTACGCGCGGAAGAGGTCGACGACGGCGCGCAGGTCGTCCCGGGTGGCAGGTCGCGTTCGCACGCGCCCACGCTGCCACCACGGGCAAGCCGTTTACAGGCCGAGCCGCGCTCGGGCGTCCTTGGCGTGCGGGCTGTGCCGCAGCTCCTCCGGCACGACGAGCAACCCGGTGCGGAAGGCCAGCCCCGCCGCGCTCGCCGCGACGTCGGTCGTCGGCAGGCCCGGCAGCCTGTAGAGACGTCGTGCCCAGCGCGGCAGCATCGCGAAAGCCGCTGCAGCCAGGGCGATCCAGGCCGGCCGCGCCGGCGTGCCGAGCCGCACGAGGGCCGGCATCGGCGGCCACAGCACGAACGTCGCGGCCTCGCGTGCGGCGGCCGTCGCACGCAGGTACGGACGCTGCTCCCTGAAGTAGGCCGCCATCTGGTCGACCGACGCGGGCACGGTCGCCGCCTCCAGCCCGACCAGCGTCGCGCCCACGGTCTGCTCGGCGTAGTAGCGGTCCTGGTCGGCATCGGTCAGCCGCAGCCCGCAGCGCACGGCGGTCGACAGGAACGACTCGACCTCGACGCAGTGCACCCAGCGCAGCAGGTCGGGGTCGTCGACGCGGTAGGCCTGCCCCGACTCCGGCTCGATGCCGCCGAGCTTGCGGTGCAACCCGCGCACCCGAGCGCCGGCTCGCTGCGCCTGCTCGGTCGTGCCGAACGACGTGACCCCGACGTACTCCGCGGTGCGGAACAGACGTCCCCACGGGTCGTCCTGGAAGCCGCTGTGCTGCGCCACCCCTGCCATCGCCATCGGGTGCAGCGCCTGCAGGAAGAGCGCGCGCAGCCCGGACAGCGCCATCGACGGGTCGCTGTGGACCCGCCACGTGACGCTGTCGGGGCCGTAGAGGCCGGGGTCGGGTGGCCTGCCGGCGAGGGGGGACGCGCTCACCCGCCGAGCCTGCCACCCGCTCCCGTTGCCTGCTACTCCGAGATGGCCTGGACGGTGTTGCCGGTCGCCCGGTCGTCGCCGCTGCGGGCGAGGTCGGCCTGCGCCAGCATCCCGACGAGCTTCGTGCCGTCGATGACCGGCAGCCGGCGGACCTGGTGCTCGGCCATGGTGCGCGCCGCCTCCTCGATCGAGTCGTCGGCGCCGATCGTGACGACCTCGCCCTGGACCAGGTCGATCACCTTCGTGCTGGCCGGGTCCTTGCCCGCGGCCAGCACCTTCACGACGATGTCGCGGTCGGTGACCATGCCGGTGACCTTGTCGCCGTCGCAGACGGGCA
>SCTD01000391.1 GCA_004299215.1 Frankiales bacterium
CGCAGAGCAGCCCGACGTCCGGGCCGCCGTACGACACGACGGTCAGGTCCGACAGGTCGGAGCGCAGGATCGCGCGCACCAGGGACATCGGCTTGCGCCGCGACCCCCACCCGCCGATGCCGATCGTCATGCCGGGGCGCAGCTCGGCGACGACCTGCTCCTCCGTCATCCGCTTGTCAGGCAGTCCCCTGCTCATGCGAGGTCTCCTCCGGTCAGCACCCCGGCGCGGGTGGCGGCGAGGTGCCGCAGCGTGCGGGGCTCGCCGTGCAGCAGCGCGGTGGTCCAGGCGCGCTTGAAGTAGAGGTGGGCGTCGTGCTCCCACGTGAAGCCGATGCCGCCGTGCAGCTGGATGCTCTCCCCGGCGATGGTGCGGAACGCCTCCGCGCAGGTGGCGAGGGCGAGCGGCGCGACGACGGGCAGGTCCTCGGACAACCCGGCGGCGGCGCGCGCGGCGTACCAGGCGGTCGACCTCGCGCCCTCCAGCAGCACCGTGAGGTCGGCGACGCGGTGGCGCAGCGCCTGGAACGACCCGAGCGGCCGCCCGAACTGCTCGCGCACCTTGAGGTGCTCGACGGCCAGCTCGATGCAGCGCTCGGCCGCGCCTGCGGACTCGCAGGCCAGCGCGACGTGCAGCAGGTCGCGCGCGTGGGGCGCAGCAGCGGCGTCACCGACGACGCGAGCCGGTGCCGACGCGAGCTGCACCCGGGCCTGCGGACGGGTGCCGTCGAGCGGGGTGAGCGGCGTGACGGTGACGCCCTCGCCGTCGCGGGGCACGACGTGCAACCCGTCGTCGGCGGCCACCACGAGCAGCGCTGCCTCGGCGGCGTCGACCACCTGCTCCAGCGTCCCGGTCAGCCGCCCGGCGGAGCTGCGGACCGAGCCGGCGAGCGCGAGCGCTGCCGGTGCCGAGCCGTCGGCCAGGGAGGGGAGCAGGTCGTCGGCGCCCTGCAGGACCAGCGCGGCGACGACGGTGGAGAGGTACGGCGCGCGCAGCAGCGAGCGACCGGTCTCCTCCAGGACCACCGCCAGCTCCACGAAGGTCGCCCCCGCGCCGCCGGACCCCTCGGCCACGGGGAGCGCCGTGAGGCCGAGCTCCTCGGTCAGCCGCTTCCACGTCGTCGCGTCCTGGGTCAGCTGCGCCCGGGCCGGCGCGTGCTGCTCGAGGAAGCCGCGCACCGCGCTGCGCAGCTCGCGCAGCTCCTCGGGGGTCGACGTCACGACCGGCTCCAGCTGTCGCGCGGAAGTCCCCAGCGCCGCTCCGCGATGATGTTGCGCTGCACCTCGTTGCTGCCGCCGTAGATCGTGTCCGAGCGGGTGAAGAGGAAGAGGTTCTGCAACGGCGACAGGTCAGCTCCGTCGACCAGCGTCGACGCCGGACCCTGCACGGCCATGGCGAGCTCGCCGAGCCGCTGGTGCCACGGCGCCCAGAGCAGCTTGCTGACCGACGCCTCGACGCCGGTGCTGCTCGCGGCGTCGTTGTCGAGGGTGCGCAGCGCGGTGTGCCGCAGCACCTGCAGTCCCGCCCACGCGTCGACCAGGCGGTCCGCGACGAGCGGGTCCTCGACCCGCCCGTTCTGCTGCGCGAGGCGCAGCACGTCCTCGAGCTCGTGCGCGAAGCCGACCTGCTGGCCGAGCGTCGAGACGCCGCGCTCGAAGGCGAGCGTCCCCATCGCCACGCGCCAGCCCTCGCCGGGCTCGCCGACCACGTTGTCCGCTGCGGTGACCGCGTCGTCGAAGAAGACCTCGTTGAACTCCGACGTACCGGTCAGCTGCACGATCGGGCGGACCTCGACGCCCGGCTGGTCCATCGGCACGAGGAGGTAGGACAGCCCCCTGTGTCGGGAGGATCCCGGGTCGGTGCGCGCGATGACGAAGCACCAGTCGGCCAGGTGCGCGAGCGAGGTCCAGACCTTCTGCCCGTCGACGTGCCAGCCGTCCTCGCGCAGCTCGGCGCGGGTGCGCACCCCGGCGAGGTCGGACCCTGCTCCGGGCTCCGAGTAGCCCTGGCACCACAGCTCGGTGCCGGCCAGGATCCCCGGCAGGAAGCGGTCCTTCTGCTCCTGCGTCCCGAAGGTCGCGATGGTCGGCCCGGCGAGCTGCTCGCCCATGTGGCCGATCCGCGCGGGAGCGCCGGCCCGGGCGTACTCCTCGTGGAAGACCACCTGCTGCTCGACGGTCGCGCCGCGACCCCCTGCCGCCACCGGCCAGCCGAGGCCGATCCAGCCACCCGTGCCGAGCTCGCGCTCCCAGGCGGTCCGCAGCTCGACGTGCTCGTGCTCGCGCCCCGGACCGCCGCTGCCGACCAGCGCGGCGAACCGGCCGACCAGGTGCTCGGCCAGCCAGCTCCGGACCTCCTGGCGGAAGTCCCCGATGTCCGACGGCAGGTCGGTCATGCGCCGTACGGCCGGACCTGCTCCGGCGCCTCCTTCATCAGCCGGCGCACCACGTCGCCGACCTCGTACGGCTCCCAGCGCGCGCCCTTGTCCGCAGCCGGGCCGTGCTGCCAGCCGTCGGCGGCGCGGATGATCCCGGCCTCGACCTCGAAGACGCGACCGGTGACGTCACCGCTCTCGGCGCTCGCGAGCCAGACCACCAGCGGCGAGACGTTCTCGGGCGCCATCGGGTCGAAGCCGCTCTCCGGCTTGGCCATCGTCTCGGCGAAGACCTTCTCGGTCATCGGAGTACGGGCCGCCGGCGCGATCGCGTTGACCGTGATCCCGTAGCGGGCCAGCTCCGCGGCGGCCACCTGCGTCAGCCCGACGACACCGGCCTTCGCGGCGGAGTAGTTGGCCTGCCCGACGCTGCCCATCAGGCCCGCGCCGGAGGAGGTGTTGACGACGCGCGCCTCGATCGGGTCGCCGGCCTTCGCCGCGTCGCGCCAGTAGGCCGCGGCGTGCCGCAGCGGGCAGAAGTGGCCCTTGAGGTCGACCTTCAGGACGAGGTCCCACTCCTGCTCGCTCATGTTGACGAGCATCCGGTCGCGGACCAGGCCGGCGTTGTTGACCAGCGCGTCGAGCCGGCCGAAGGAGTCGACCGCGGTGCGGACCAGGCGGGCCGCGTCGTCCCAGTCGGAGACGTCGGCGCGGCAGGCCACGGCAGCGCCGCCGGAAGCGGTGATCTCCGCGGTCACGGCGTCCGCGGCCTCGCCCACGTCGTTGACCACGACCGAGGCGCCGTCGGCGGCGAAGGCGAGCGCGTGGGCGCGCCCGATCCCTTGCCCGGCGCCGGTGACGACGACCACTCGCCCGTCCGAGATCGACATGACCGGACGGTAGCACCGGTGGTAGAACGTGTTCCAGTCTTGCCCTCGAAGGGAGCCCCGGTGACGCGTCCCGCCCTGGTCGCCGGCGGCACCGGCGGGCTCGGCCGCGAGATCGTCCGCGCCCTGGCCGCCGACGGCTCCCCGGTGGCCTTCACCTACCGGTCCGCCACGGACGCCGCTGCCGAGCTCGAGCGGAGCGTCCCGGGGGCTCGCGGCTACGCGCTGGACCTGCGCGACCTCGACGCCACGGGTGAGGTCGTCGCGCGGGCCGTCGCCGACCTCGGCGGGCTGACCACGCTCGTCTACGCGGCCGGTCCGCACGTCCCGATGCGCCACCTCAGCGCGGTGCCACCCGAGCGGATGCGCGACCAGCTCGACGCCGACGCCGCTGCCTTCTTCGCTCTGGTGCACGCCGCCCTGCCCGCCCTGCGCGACGGCGGAGGCAGCGTCGTGGCGGTCACGACGGCGGCGACGACCCGCTTCGCCGTACGAGACGGGCTGTCCGTGGGGCCCAAGGCCGCGGTGGAGGCCCTCGCCCGGGGGCTGGCCGTCGAGGAGGGCCGCTTCGGCATCCGGGTCAACTGCGTCGGCCCCGGGATGCTGAGCGACGGGATGGCCCGGCGGCTGATCGCGTCGGGCGACCTCGACGAGGCCGCGCTCGAGGCGGCCCGCCGCAACACCCCGCTGCGGCGCTTCGGCGTCGCGGCCGACGTCGCGGCCGCGGTGGCCTTCCTCGCGTCCGACGCCGCCGGCTTCATCAGCGGCCAGAAGCTCGACGTGGACGGCGGCTACGGTGCCTGACCCGGCCAGACACTTGCGTACTGCATGCATCTGGGTGCAGGATGACCGGGTGCCGGACACCCACCTGAGCGAGCTCGCCACGGCGCTCAACGCGCTGACGCGGCTGGCCAGCTCGGCTCGCTTCCACGACGAGACCGTCCGGGCGACCGGCGTCCGCGTCTCGCGCAGCGGGCTGCGCTTCCTGTCGCTCGTCGCCGATGCCGGGCCGCTCTCGGGCTCCCAGCTCGCCGAGGCTCTCGACCTCAGCCAGCCGACCGCGAGCCGCACGCTGCAGTCGCTCGAGTCGGAGGGGCTGGTCACCCGGCAGCCGTCGGCGAGCGACGGCCGGGTCTCCTACTACGCCGTCACGTCCAGGGGCCGCAAGGCGCTCGACAAGGTGCACGCCTTCCACGTGCGCCAGCTCGCCGCCGGACTCGGGGACGTCGCTGCCGACCGCCGCGCCCAGCTCGCCGACGCCGTCACCGAGCTGGTCGACCTGCTGCACCGCTCCAGCCAGAGCAACGCCGTCGTACCGCCGAGGAGGACCGCATGACCGCAGTCGACGAGATCCGGTCGATCGAGGCCGGCAGCGCGCCGGCCCGCTTCGCGCGCGGCTGGCACTGCGTCGGGCTGGCCTCCGCCTACCGCGACGGGAAGCCGCACGGGCTCGAGGCCTTCGGCACCAAGATCGTCATCTGGGCCGGCGCGGACGGCGCGCTGCACGCGCTCGACGGCTACTGCCGGCACATGGGCGGCGACCTGTCCAAGGGGCAGGTCGCCGGAGACGAGGTCGCCTGCCCCTTCCACAGCTGGCGCTGGGGCGGCGACGGCAGGTGCAAGGAGATCCCGTACGCCCGGCGCGTCCCGCCCCGCGCGCGCACCAGGTCCTGGCCGGTCCTGGAGCGCAACGGGCACGTCTTCGTCTGGCACGACCCCGAGGGCAACCCCCCGCCGGACGACGTGACGATCCCGGAGTTCGAGGGGTACGGCAGCGGCGAGTGGACCGACTGGACCTGGAGCGAGCTGCTCGTCGAGAACAGCCACAGCCGCGAGATCATCGACAACATGGTCGACATGGCCCACTTCTTCTACATCCACAAGGGCCTGCCGACCTACTTCAAGAACGTCTTCGACGGCCACCTCGCGACGCAGTACTACGCCGGCACGTCGCACGAGGAGGCCGCCACCGGCGCGCCGATCGACATCGGCCGGTTCGAGGGGCAGAGCACGAAGTCAGAGGCGACCTACTTCGGCCCGAGCTACCTCGTCGACTGGCTCGACAACAGCTACGGCTCGATGACGGTCTCGTCGATCCTGATCACGACGCACTACCCGGTCACCGCGACGAGCTTCATGCTGCAGTACGGGATGATCGTCAAGCGGATCCCCGGCCTCGACGACGAGACGATGGCGACGGTCGCCCAGAAGATGACCGCGATGATCGGCGAGGGCTTCCTCGGCGACGTCGAGATCTGGAAGCACAAGTCGCGGATCGACAACCCGCTGCTCTGCGACGAGGACGGACCCGTCTACCAGCTGCGGCGGTGGTACGAGCAGTTCTACGTCGACGTCGCCGACGTCACGCCGGAGATGACGCAGCGCTTCGAGTTCGAGATCGACACCACACGCGCCGTGGAGTCGTGGCAGTCCGAGCTGGTCGCCGCGGCCCAGGCGGGCGCGACGGTGCCCGACGAGCCCACCGCGGGTGGCGTCTAGCCGTGTCCCCCATCCTCCCAGGGCGGATCACGCCCGACGACGACAGGCTCATGGAGGAGCTCACCTGCCGGCGCTGCGCCACGACCGTGCTCGTGCGCAAGAACACCCGGACGCAGACGAGCATCCAGTGGCTGGCCGACGCCGGCGAGACCTGCACCGAGCTCGCCGAGCAGCGCGCGGCCGGGAAGCCGACCGGTCTCGTGTCGGGGTGCACGGCGCTGCGCGAGACGATCGAGGACGCCGTCACCGAGGGACGCATCTCGGTGCTGGACGAGGTCCGATGAGCGACCACGCACCACGCCGGCTGACGGTCAAGGAGGTCGTGCGGGAGACCGCTGACGCGCACTCGCTCGTCTTCGAGGGACCGGCCCTGCCGTACCAGCCCGGGCAGTTCCTGACCCTGCGCATCCCGAGCGAGCAGGAGCCGACCGCGCGCTGCTACTCGCTGTCGAGCTCGCCGCACGTCGACGACCTGCTCAAGGTGACGGTGAAGCGCACCGCCGGCGGCTACGGCAGCAACTGGGTCTGCGACAGCGTCGAGGTCGGCACGGTCCTGGACGTCCTGCCGCCGGCCGGCCACTTCACCCCGAAGGACCTGACCGCCGACCTGCTGCTGTGCGCGGCCGGCAGCGGCATCACCCCGGTGATCTCCATCCTCAAGAGCGCGCTGGCGCAGGGCACCGCTCCGGTCACGCTGCTCTACGCCAACCGCGACGAGGCGTCGGTCATCTTCGCGGCCGAGCTGCGCGAGCTGGTCGAGCAGCACCCCGAGCGGCTCGTCGTCCTGCACTGGCTCG
>SCTD01000392.1 GCA_004299215.1 Frankiales bacterium
ATGCTGGGGCAGATGGGGGCGCAGATCGGCGGCGTCGGCACCAGCACCCTCGAGATCGAGGGCGTCGAGTCGCTGCGGCCCGTGGAGCACGAGACCGTGCCGGACCGGATCGTCGCCGGCACCTG
This sequence comes from Frankiales bacterium, assembly GCA_004299215.1. GTDB lineage: Bacteria > Actinomycetota > Actinomycetes > Mycobacteriales > SCTD01 > SCTD01. The sequence goes on from SCTD01000392.1 coordinate 126, forward strand.
GGCCGTCGCCGCGACCATGACGCGGGGCGACGTCGTCGTGCGCGGCGGTCGGGTGGAGCACCTGGAGATGCCGCTCGAAAAGCTCGTCCAGGCCGGGGCCGAGATCGAGCCGATGGTCGGCGGCTTCCGGGTCCGGATGGACTCACGGCCCAGGGCGGTCGACGTGGTCACGCTGCCCTACCCGGGCTTCGCCACCGACTTCCAGCCGCTGTTCCTCGGCCTGAACACCGTCGCCGAGGGCACCGCGATGATCACCGAGAACGTCTTCGAGTCCCGCTGGATGTTCGTCAACGAGCTGGTCCGCCTGGGGGCGGACGTGCGCACCGACGGGCACCACGCCGTGGTGCGCGGCAAGGAGCAGCTGTCAGGCGCGCCGGTCACCGCGCACGACATCCGGGCCGGCGCCGGCCTCGTGCTCGCAGGTCTGGTCGCCGACGGGCTCACCACGGTCGGCGAGGTGCACCACATCGATCGCGGCTACGAGGGATTCGTGGAGAAGCTCGTCAGCCTGGGCGCCGACGTCCGGCGCGAGACGGTGCCCGACGAGCCCTGGATGCGCTGACCGGTCAGCTGCGCACGAGATCCCGGGCGCGCAGGGCGTCGGTCCGGAAGACCAGCAGGTCGGCACCCTCGGCGTCCGCGGCCACCGTGCACCGGATGCCTGCGTCGCGCAGCAGGGACCTCAGCATCTCGGCGTCGGCGGCGGTGCGGACCGAGGCGATGGACACGAGCAGGCCGTAGTCGCCGCCGCGCACCGGCGCGGCATCCGGAGCCTGCTGCCGCCTGGGCGGCGCGAAGACCCATCGGCACATCAGGATGATCACGCCGAGCGCCACCACGGCGACCAGCGGTCCGACCAGGTAGTGGTAGCTCGACACGATCACGAGCGGGCTCCTCCGACGACGGTGCACCCAGTCTGCCCGAGGGCTGTTCGGCGCGCCTCCTGGACCTGGGGCCGATCCGTGTGACCGTGGCGACAGGCAACCTGGCGCTCTGCTCCTGCGTCACACCTGTCGAGCCTGCCGTTCCCCTCGGCAGATCGGGGAGGCCCCATGCACAGCACCACCGGCGGCGACGCCTTCGCCCTCGACGAGACCGCGCCCGGCCAGCTGCTGCGGCTGCGGGGAAGGCTCGACGTCACGGCTGCCGCCGACGCCAGGCTGGCCCTGTCCGACGCCGTCGACGCGGGCGACGGCGACCTGGTGCTCGACCTCGCGCTGCTCGACGGCGTGGACGCGACCGGGCTCGGCGTGCTGGTCGGCGCGCACCGTCGCGCCGGTCGCAGCGGTCGCACCCTGATCCTGCACGACGTGCCACCCGCCGTCGGCCGGCTGCTGCGACGCACCAGGCTCGACCGCGTGCTGCGGCAGAGCGCCAGCGCCGCGAGCCCGGCCTGCGCCTGAGCCGCCCCTGATCGGGACCTTCGCCCCTTCAGGACACCCCCGTCGGCGGTCGATGCTCCAGGGGTGAGCGACCCCGGCTACTTCGGCACGCCGCTGCCCGCCCCTCGGGAGAGCGCTCCCGCCCCGCGAGGACCTCGTACGTCCGTGGTCGCGGCGCTGACCGTCGTGCTGGTGGCCGT
>SCTD01000713.1 GCA_004299215.1 Frankiales bacterium
GCCTTGCCGAGGTGCTCCTTGCCCTCGCCGCTGAGCTCCTGCGCCTTGTTCTTCAGCTTGTCGATGCCACTCATGTGAGCCTCCTCAGGGTCAGCACAAGCCTTCCCCGCAGACCCCGCGCGGAACCGTGACGTGCTCGACAGAAGGTGCCTCCCGGCCGGCCGGGCCGGGCGCGGCTGTGGCGGCCGAGGCTGCTGTGGATCAGGCAGCAGCGGCGCCCCCCCGCCCAGCGGGAATCCTGACCGCACTGGCAGGCTTGACCTCGAAGAAGCCCGCAGATCGAAGGAGTTCCCCGTGTCGCTGCCGCCCCTGGTGGAGCCGGCCGCTGAGCTGACCCGCCAAGAGGTCATGCGCTACAGCCGTCACCTGATCATCCCGGACGTCGCGATGGACGGGCAGAAGCGGCTGAAGAACGCCAAGGTGCTCGCCGTCGGCGCCGGCGGTCTCGGCAGCCCGACCCTGATGTACCTCGCGGCAGCCGGCGTCGGCACGCTCGGCATCATCGACTTCGACGTCGTCGACGAGAGCAACCTGCAGCGCCAGGTCATCCACGGCCAGAGCGACATCGGCCGCTCCAAGGCCGAGAGCGCCAGGGCGAGCGTGCAGGAGATCAACCCGCTCATCGACGTGGTGCTGCACCAGGAGCGGCTGGACTCCACGAACGTGATGGAGATCTTCGCGCAGTACGACCTCATCGTCGACGGCACCGACAACTTCGCGACGCGCTACATGGTCAACGACGCGGCGTTCTTCCTCGGCAAGCCCTACGTCTGGGGCTCCATCTACCGCTTCGACGGCCAGGCGTCGGTCTTCTGGCCGACCGCTCCCGGTGGGAGCGCACCCTGCTACCGCTGCCTCTACCCGGAGCCGCCGCCGCCCGGCATGGTCCCGAGCTGCGCCGAGGGCGGCGTGCTCGGCGTGCTCTGCGCCTCCATCGGCTCGATCCAGACCACCGAGGCGATCAAGCTGCTCACCGGCATCGGCGAGCCGCTCGTCGGGTCGTTGATGGTCTACGACGCGCTCGAGATGGAGTACCGCAAGATCAGGATCCGCAAGGACCCGGAGTGCCCGCTCTGCGGCAAGAACCCCACGATCACCGGGCTCATCGACTACGAGGCCTTCTGCGGCGTCGTGTCGGAGGAGGCGCAGGAGGCGGCCGCCGGCAGCACGATCC
>SCTD01000035.1 GCA_004299215.1 Frankiales bacterium
CTCAACGACACCCGCAACGGCATCGTCGTCGAGACCTCCTCCACCCCGGGCTCGGTCACCGTCTCGCTCTACGGCGACAACGGCGGCCGGCAGGTCGTCGCGCAGCACGGCCCGCGCGAGCCGCGCGGCGACGGCGGGTTCCGGATCGCCGTGACGCGCACGACGACCGGCGGCGACGGCGTGGGCGGCCGGCGCGTCTTCCGCACGTCGTACGACCCCGTCCCCGAGGACTGACTTCCCCACGGGGACGCGCTGCGGAAGGCTGTCGGCTCCGCCTGCCCCGAGCCTGGCGCAGGTGCTCCGGATCGAGCCGGAGGTGCAGCCCGCGCTGGTCCGGCTGCGACGGAGCGCGTCCGGCAGCCCCTCCGGCGGCTGAGCTCAGCCCACCGCGCGGGCGACGACCAGGCCGACCGCGGTCAGCGCGAGTCCCACGACGACGTGCAGCGCGAGCAGCACCGCGCCGGCCCGGCGCGAGCGGGCACCGACCGCGATCACGTCCCAGGCCAGCGTCGACGCGGTCGTGAACGAGCCCAGGAACCCGAGACCGGCCAGTCGGACGGTCGTCGTCGAGGGCTCCGCACCCGCCAGCACGCCGACGGCGAGGCAGCCGAGGAGGTTGACCGCGAGGATCCCGAGCGGCAGGCGGCTCCGGCTCCGGCCCGAGACGGCCGCGTCGAGCAGGTAGCGGGCCGGGGCCCCCACCGCCGCGCCAAGGGCCACCGCCAGCGCGAGGCTCACCGCAGCACCGCCCGGGCGAGCAGTCGGCCGAGCAGCCCCGCGGCGAGCAGGGTCCCCAGGCTGACGAGGACGTACGCCGCCGCGACCGCCGGGCGGCCCGCCTCGGCCAGCAGCACCGCGTCGAGGGCGAAGCCGGAGAAGGTCGTGAACGCGCCCAGCAGCCCGGTCGCCAGGGCGAGGCGGACCGACGGGGTGCGGACCAGCGGGAGCAGCAGGCAGAGGACGAAGGCGCCGGTGGCGTTGACGAGCACGGTCGACCACGCCCAGCGGCCGGGGTCGTGCGGCGCGACCTCGCCGATCCCGACCCGGGCGAGCGCGCCGATGACGCCGCCGAGCGCGACGAGCAGGACGGGAGGCACCGCGGCGGTCAGCGGCGCGGCGTTCCGGTGAGCACGAGCTGCGCCACCCGGCGCGGCAGCCAGTCGAAGACGAGCACAGGGGTCATCCGCCGCGGGGGCACGACGTGCTCGCGGTCGGCCTCGACGCCGTCGAGCACCTGCTGCGCGACCTCCTGGGGGGTCATCAGCCGGGTCAGCCGGAGCTTCAGGAAGCGGTCCATCACGGCGCCGGCCAGCCCGTCGGCCTCGATGTCGTCGTACATCTCGGTCCGCACCGGACCAGGCTCGACCAGCGTCGTCCGCACCCCGGTGCCCTGCAGCTCCAGCCGCACGCCTGCGTGGAAGTGGGACAGCCCGGCCTTGCTGCTCGCGTAGGGCGTCATGCCCGCGCCGATCACGGTCGAGAAGCCGGACGAGACGGTGACCAGGTGGCCGCGCCGGCGAGCGACCATGCCCGGCAGCGCCTGCCGGACCAGCTCGGCCGGGGCCAGCAGGTTGACCTCGTAGAGCCGGCGCATCGCCTCGGCGGTCACGTCGAGCATCCCGTCGACGCCGTCCACCCCGGCGCAGTTGACGAGCACGTCGACCGGCCGCCCGGCGTCCTGCTCGGCGCGGGCCAGCAGGTCGGCCCGCTCCCCGGGATCGGCCAGGTCGCACGGCAGCTCGCGTGCCTCGAGCGCCTTCGCGCGGAGGGTCAGCGCGTCCGAGGGGCGGGCGACCAGGGTCAGGTCGGCGCCGCGCGCCGTGGCGCCCTCGGCGATGCAGGAGCCGATCCCGCGGGACGCGCCGGTGACGAGGACATGGACACCGGAGAGCTTCATGGCGGAAGGATGCCCCACCGGGCGAGGGGGATGCGCCGGGCTAGCTCTGCAGCTGGGCGAGCAGCCGCCGGAGGTAGGACTGACGGGCCTCGGAGAGCTCGGACAGCGCCGGCGTCGTGAGCAGCTGACCGGCGCGGCTGAGCCGGTCAGCCTCGTCCACGGCGTGCGAGAAGTCGCGGACCAGCTCGGCGTCGTCGCGCTGGATCGTCAGCGTCAGGTCGACCAGCGGCCGGCCCGCCGAGACGGCGACCGCCAGCTGGTGCTTGAGGTCCGCGCGGACCGCGTCCATGCCCGCCGCGGCCTGCAGCACCGAGCGAGCGACCCGGGCGATGTCGTCCGGGACGTCGTCGCCGAGCGTGGACAGCTCGCGCAGCAGCCCCTCGACGTGGGCCTCCGCGCGGGCGACGAGGGCGGTGTCGAGGTCGGTCAGGACGACCCGCACCTGCTCGAGGGCGGGGTCCCCGGCCAGGTCGTCGCCCCAGGCGGCGAGCAGGGCGTCGACGTCGGCCTCGACCTCCTGCGGACCGTTCTGGAGGATCTCGAACCACACCTGCTTGCCGTGCGACTCCGGCTCGACGCCCCACCGGTCGGAGGCGGCGCTGATGAGCATCAGCCCGCGGCCGGTGACCGCGGTGGGGTCGAGCATGCTGAACGACGGGCTGAGCGGGCTGCCGTCGTGCACCTCGACCCGCAGGCAGTCGTGGGTGACGAACAGCCGGACGGTGATCGGCTCACGGCCGTGCAGCACGGCGTTGGTGACCAGCTCGGACACCGCCAGCTCGCCGTCGTCCAGCCGCGCGGCGAAGGGGGTGCCGCGGAGCAGCGCGCGCAGGGCGGCGCGCGCCTGGGGTGCGGCGCCCGGGACGGCGCGCAGCGCGAGCTCGCGCTCGGCGACGACGTCCGTCCGGTCGATCACAGCCACTCCATCCCGATATCCGGTCGTACAGGGTGCCACGTGCACGGCGTGCGGCACGCAGGCCCCCGCAGGTCCGTGTACCCAGTCGTGCGCGGATCATTCGTCTCGATCAGGTGGTCGCTGTGCCGGCCATCTCCCAGACGAGCACCTCGGCCGGCTCGCGGGCGACCAGCAGGAGCGGTCCCTCCGCCGTGCTGCGCAGCGCGTCGCCCGCGCCCAGCAGGAGGCCGGCGGCCTCGACCCGGCCCCGCCCGACGAAGACGTGCTCGAGGCGGGCGCCGCTGGTGCGCACGCTGCTGCCGCTGCTCAGCCGCCCCACCCGCAGCGCCGCTCCGCCCGCGGCCAGCCCGAGCCCGCCCGGGCCGGCCACGGTGACCAGCCGGTCGGCGAGCGCCGCGTCCGGGAGCACCAGCGCCTCGTCGGCCGGCCGCAGACCCCGCTCGTCGGGCAGCAGCCACGCCTGGACGAACCGCGTGGGCGCGTCGCCCGCCCGCTCGGCGTGCCGCGCGCCGGAGCCGGCCCGCAGTCGCTGGGCGGAGCCGGGACCGAGCTCCCGGCGACCACCCGGTCCGTCGTGGACGAGCACGCCGTCCAGCACCCAGCTCACCACCTCGAGGTCCCGGTGGAGGTGGTCGTCGAAGCCCGCGCCGGGGGCGAGGACGTGCTCGTCGTGCAGCAGCAGCGGACCGTAGGACGTGTTCTCCGGGGCGTAGTGCCTGCCGAAGGAGAAGGCGTGCCAGGTGGTGCCGCCCGGCAGGTCGCTCCGGAAGCGCTCCCGGTGCACGGTCCGCCCCACCCCTGCAGTGTGCTCGCCGCGCGCCACCCGAGCGGGGGCTTGCCTGAGTTACTCGTGGGTAGCATCCTGGGACCTACCCACCGGTAACCCGGCGGGACAGCCCTGCCCCGACCGCCTCCGAGGAGCCCCCGACATGGGTCACTACAAGAGCAACCTGCGCGACATCGAGTTCAACCTCTTCGAGGTCTTCGGCGCCGACCAGGCCCTCGGCCAGGGACCCTTCGAGGGGCTGGACACCGGCACCGCGCGGGACGTGCTCAAGGAGGTCGAGCGGCTCGCGACGGCCGACCTGGCGGAGAGCTTCATCGACAGCGACCGCAACCCGCCGGTCTTCGACAAGGACACCGGCACCGTCGAGATGCCGAAGAGCTTCCTCAAGAGCTGGCAGGCCTACGTCGACGGCGGCTGGGACGCCTTCTCGATCGAGGCCGATCTCGGCGGCATGGGTGCGACCCCGTCGCTCGTGTGGGCGGTCTCGGAGATGGTGCTCGGCGCCAACCCGGCGATCTACATGTTCGGCGCAGGGCCGGCCTTCGCGCAGATCCTGCACCGCAACGGCACGCCCGAGCAGAAGCGCTTCGCCGAGCTGGCGATCGAGCGGCACTGGGGCGCGACCATGGTGCTCACCGAGCCGGACGCCGGCTCAGACGTGGGTGCCGGCCGCGCCCGCGCGCTCAAGCAGGACGACGGCACCTGGCACATCGAGGGCGTCAAGCGCTTCATCACCTCGGCCGAGTGGGACTGGCCGGAGAACATCTTCCACCTCGTCCTCGCCCGCCCCGAGGGCGTCGAGGGAGCCGGCGGCCCGGGCACCAAGGGCCTGTCGCTGTTCCTCGTCCCCAAGTTCCTCGTCGACCTCGAGACCGGCCAGCTCGGCGAGCGCAACGGCGCCTACGTCACCGGCGTCGAGAAGAAGATGGGCCTGAAGGTCTCGACCACCTGCGAGCTGACCTTCGGCGAGAAGCACCCTGCCATCGGCTACCTCGTCGGCGACGTCCACGACGGCATCGCGCAGATGTTCCAGGTCATCGAGTACGCCCGGATGATGGTCGGCACCAAGGCCATCTCGACCCTCTCCACCGGCTACCTGAACTCGCTGGAGTACGCCAAGCTCCGCGTGCAGGGCGCGGACATGACGAAGATGACCGACAAGGCCGCGCCCCGCGTGACCATCACGCACCACCCCGACGTCCGCCTGATGCTCATGCGCCAGAAGGCCTGGGCCGAGGGACTGCGCGCGCTGGTGTTCTACACCGCCAGCCAGCAGGACCGGATCGAGCTGACGTCCCACGAGGGCGCGGTCGACGACATGGCCGTACGCCTCAACGACCTGCTGCTCCCCATCGTCAAGGGCTACGGCTCGGAGAAGGCGTACGAGCTGCTCGCCACGTCGCTGCAGATCTTCGGCGGCTCGGGCTTCACGCAGGACTACCCGATCGAGCAGTACATCCGCGACGCCAAGATCGACACCCTCTACGAGGGCACCACGTCGATCCAGGGCATGGACTTCTTCTTCCGCAAGATCGTCCGCGACCAGGGAGCCGCGCTGACCAAGCTCCTCGGCGACATCCAGGAGTTCAGCAAGGCCGACACCGGCGACTCGCTCACGAAGGAGCGCGAGCTGCTGGCGCAGGCGCTCGAGGACGTCCAGGGCATGAACGGCCACATGGTCAACGACCTCATGTCGGCCGCCCAGGAGGGCAGCCGGGACGCCAACCAGAACATCTACAAGGTCGGCCTGAACACCACCCGGCTGCTGATGGCCTGCGGCGACCTCGTCGTCGGCTGGCTGCTGCTGCGCCAGGCGGCGGTCGCACTCGAGAAGCTGCCGACCGCGTCGGACCGCGACACGCCGTTCTACGAGGGCAAGGTCGCCGCGGCCCGCTGGTTCGCTGCCGCGGTCTTCCCGGAGCTGACCGCCAAGCGCGCGATCACGGAGGCGACCGACCTGTCGCTGATGGAGGTCCCGGAGGCCGCGTTCTAGGCCCTGACTCGGCTGATCGACGCCGGGCGTGCTCGGTTCTGGACCCTCAGGAACCGGTGGACGTCCGGCGTTGATCACGTGTGGGAGACAGATCACCCGGACGGACGTGTGTCTGAGCCGTCACCGGGGGTAGATCACCGTCAGCGCGGCGCACACCCCGTAGCCGCTTCAAGCACTGAGGAGTTCCCATGGGCATCGGCGTCAGCGTTTTCCTGCTCGCCATCGGCGCGATCCTCACCTTCGCGGTCGAGGTCGAGGCCAGCGGCTTCAACATCAACACGGTCGGCGTGATCCTCATGATCGCCGGCGCCATCGGCCTGCTGCTCACCATGCTGGTCTTCGGCCGTCGCGACACCGTCGGCGCCGACACCGTCGTCACGCGCGAGCGCGACGTCATCTAGCAGCCCTACCCCTACGACAGGCCCGTCCCTCCGGGGGCGGGCCTTCGTCGTGCCTCAGGCAGGGCCGCGCAGGACGAGGTCGAGGGTCGCGGCGGCGCCCGGGACGAGCCGGACGGGGATCCCCCAGTCCTGCTGGGTGAGGTGGCAGGCGGGGTGCTCGACGCCCTCGTCACAGCTGGCAGCCGTCGCGGCGACGTGCAGCACGCCCTCGGCGATCCCGCCGGCGAGCACCAGCCCTCGGCTGAGACCGGTGGCCGCGCCGCCACCGGACAGCAGCAGCTCGGGCGGCGACGCCGTGACGACCAGCCGGGTGGCCGGCCCCTCCCGCTCGTCGAGGTGCTGCCCGGGCGGCGGCTCGAAGACGACCCGCAGCGACACCGGGCCGGGCGCGACGTCGGTGGCCGGTCGCCGGGTCTGCTGCGCCGGCCCGTCGATGCGCGCCATCACCCCCGGCGCGACCGGGCGCTCGAGCCGGTGCGCGGCGCTCGCCACCACGACCAGCTCGCCGTCGACGACCACTGCTCCACTCGGCTCCGCGACGTCCGTCGCGAGGGTGCTGACCTGGCCGGTCGACGGGTCGTACCGGCGCACCGCGTTGTTGTAGGTGTCGCAGATCGCGAGGCTGCCGTCGGGCAGGAGCGCGACGCCGAGCGGGTGCTGCAGCAACGCGCCGGCGGCGGGTCCGTCGCGGTGCCCGAAGTCGAAGAGCCCGGTGCCGACGGCGGTCCCGACCTCCCCCGCGCGGTACCAGCGCAACGCGCTCGTCTCGGCGTCGACGAACCACAGCCGATCGCCGTCGCTCACCAGCCCGCTCGGCTGGGCGAGGTGGGCCGACAGCGCGTCACCGTCGCGCAGCCCCTCGCCGGTGGTGCCGGCCAGCACCCGCACCTGCCCCTCGGACAGCGCCCACAGCTGGTGCGTACCGGCCATCGCGAGCACCACCTCGCCGTCGTGCTCGGCGAGGTCCCAGGGCGTGGACAGGTCCACCTCCCGTGCCGGCCCGCTGGTCGCCGTCCCCGGCCGCCAGACCCTCCCCGTGCCGGCCACGGTCGTGGCCTCGCCCGACACCAGGTCGAGGCGTCGTACGACGTGGTTGGCGGTGTCGGCGACCAGTACCTCACCGGCCTTCGTGACGAGAACGCCCTGCGGCTCGGCGAACTCCGGCTCGGTGCCGTCACGGAGCCCGCGCCGACCGGTGCCGTGGCGGCGCAGCACCGTCTCGCCGTCGGCAGCCAGCCGCACCACCGAGTGGTGCGCGGTGTCGGACACCAGCAGCGTGCCGTCGGGCAGCAGCGCGACCTTGCCGGGGAAGCGCAGCTCGGTGCGGGCCGGCGGCGGGGGGACGTACGCCGCTCCGCGCCGGCGAAGGGTGCCCTTGGCCTCGTGCTCCGCGACCAGCTGCTCCACGAGCCGGGCCAGCCCCTCGCCGTGCCCCTCTCCGGAGGCGACGTGCACCAGGTAGCCCTCGGGGTCCACGACGCAGAGCGTCGGCCAGGCGCGGACCGCGTACTGGGACCACGTCGTCAGCTCGGGGTCGTCCAGCACCGGGTGGTGCACCTCGTACCTCTCCACGGCGGCGACCAGCGCGTCGTGGTCGGCCTCGTGCGCGAACTTGGGTGAGTGCACCCCGACGACGTCGAGGACGTCGGCGAAGCGCTGCTCCAGCGGGCGGAGCTCGTCGAGGACGTGCAGGCAGTTCACGCAGCAGAAGGTCCAGAAGTCGAGCACCAGGACCCGACCGCGGAAGTCGCTGATGCTCAGGGACTTCCCGCCCGTGCCTATCCAGCCCCCGGCACCCGTCAGCTCAGGTGCTCGTACGCGCGCGGAGCGGGTGGTCGTCACTCCTGCATTGTCGGCCGACCCGCCTGCGCCTCGAGGCGGCGGGTCACCATCGTGGCCGTCGTGCCGTGCACGACGGTCGAGCTCCGGACCTCCGGGTCATGGTGGTCCTGGGGTGCTGCCCGGTCGGGCGTCAGCGACCCATGTTCTGCAGGTTGAGCAGCTCCTCGCGGCTCGCGCGGGTCGGCGCCGCGGCGAGAGCGCGGGCCAGATCCCGGGCGCCACGGGCACCGGAGCGGTCCTTGCTGGAGCGGGTCTTCGGGAGGATGCGCATGATGGCCTTCTTCTTCGGGTGGTGTCTGGAGCCGGGTGTACGCCCCGTACAACACCGGATCGGCGGCTCACCTGCCGTCCATGAGGGTGATCCTCCTCGCAGCCGTGCGTCACACCGGACGACGTCCTGCCGTCAGCCCTCGAAGTACCGACGCGGGTTCTCGACGAGCATGGTCTCGACCTGCGCCTGCGTGACGCCGTGCTCGAGCAGGTACGGCAGCACCTCCTCGTGGATGTGCGTGTACCTCCACTGCGGCATCAGGGCGAGCAGGTCCTGCTGGATCCAGTCGAAGTAGCAGGAGGCGTCCTGCGACAGCACCATGCTCCCGGCGTAGCCCCGGCGGCACATCTCCACGACGATGTCGGCGCGGGCCTCGAACGTGGTCTCGAGGTTGATCCCGAAGCGGTCCATGCCCAGCACGAAGCCCGCGTCCGCGAGCTCGCTGAGGTGGTCGGCGTCCGACGAGTCGCCGCTGTGCCCGAGGACGACGCGGCGCGGGTCCACGCCCTCCTCGTCGCAGAGCACGCGCTTCACGACGAGCCCCTGCCGGCTGCCGGGGTGGGTGTGCACCGTCACCGGGACACCTGTCTCGAGCTGCGCCCTGGCCACCGCGCGCATCACCCGCTCCACGCCCGGCGTGAGCCCCTCCGCGTCGATGGCGCACTTGAGGAACGCCGCCTTCACGGAGGTGCCGGCGATGCCGTCCCGGATGTCGCCGACGAACATGTCGACCATCGGGTCCGGGACCTCGGTGCCGAGCACCGCGTTCAGCGCCGGTCCGCGATAGCGGAAGTGCAGCGGGACCGCGTCGTAGGTGTAGAGCCCTGTGGCGACGACGATGTTCAGGTCGACCTGGGCGGCGATCCGCTCGATGCGCGGCACGTAGCGGCCCAGCCCGATCACGGTCGGGTCGACCACCGTCCGCACACCCAGCGCCGCGACCTCGTTCAGCCTGCGCACGGCGTCGGCGACCCGGTCGTCCTCAGACCCCCACTCCTCCGGGTGGTTCTGCTGGATCTCGGGGTCGATGAGGAAGACGTGCTCGTGCATGAGCGTCTGGCCCAGCTCGGCGGTGTCGATCGGGCCTCGGGCGGTCTCGATCGTGGGCATGCTGCTCCTGGTGGCTCGGGGGTGCGCGCAGTCTGCCGTCCGGGAGGCAGATCCCGCCCGTCGGGGCGGTTCCTCGACATTTCTCGAGGGACGAACCGGGGCGCACCGGGGCGACCTGCTCCGCGTCACCCGTTCGGCTCTGCGGAAGAACCTCCGATCGGCTCTACGGTTGCCGCATCCGAGATCCAGGGGGGTCCGCCATGCAGACGGTGCTCGAACGTCTGACGCCCGACGAAGACGGCCTGCTGCGGCGACTCCACTGCCTCGAGCAGCTCGGCGCGCAGCTGTCACCGCAGATGCGCCAGCTCAAGGACGAGATCCGCGCGCGGGACCGGCGCGAGATCATCCGCGACCCCGAGGACCACGGCGTCATCGAGCCGCTCTGGATCACCTGAGCCGTCCCGCGGTACACGCCGTCGCCGGCTGACATCACGTCGCCGGCGCTGATCCACGGGGATCCTGAGGTGCTTCTGCTGCCGGGATCCACGTGAGAACGCGCGTGGATCACCCGGCGACGTGGCGAGGCCCCCCGTGGTCAGCTCCAGACGAGGCCCGTCATCGGGTCGGACAGAACCCGGGCGACGTCGGCCAGGAACATCGACCCGAGCTGCCCGTCGATGTTGCGGTGGTCGAAGGACATCGCCAGCTGGGTCACCTGCCGCACCGCCAGCTCGCCGTCGAC
>SCTD01000393.1 GCA_004299215.1 Frankiales bacterium
CCGTCGCTGATCGAGCGGCCTGTGGTCATCCGCGGCGACCGCGCCGTCGTGGCGCGGCCGCCCGAGCTGCTGCTCCAGCTGCTGGACGGACCCGCTGCCTGATCGACGCCGCACTTCTGCGCGCCGGGAGAAGTGCGCGACCCCGCGTTGATCAGCTGAAGGGAGCGTCCGGCCGGACGCGACGCAGGGCGGCGGCGGCCAGCAGCGTGAGCAGGACCAGCACGCCGAGACCGGCGCCGGTGGCAGGACCGGTGGCCGGCAGCGCACCGCCGGTCCCCGGTCGCACCGGCGCGGGCGGCGCAGCGACCGGTCCGCCGAGCCGGCCGAACATCGCGACGTGCTGGGTCGTCGGCCGGTTCACCCAGTGCATGGACAGCGCGGCGGTCGGCAGGAACTGGATCCGCTCCCCCGCGCCGTCGTTGGGCGCGGCGTCGGCCACCGCGGCCAGCGAGGCCCACAGCCGCTCGGCGCAGGCCGCGAGCGAGCCGTCCGTGCCGGCAGCGTCCGAGCCGCAGTACACCTGCGACGTCGGTGCTCTCAGGTCGTCCCCGAGCACCTGCGACAGGTCGGTCCACACCTGGCCGTAGAAGCCGTCCATGAACGCGCTCCCACCGGAGCCGGGCGCGTTGTGGAAGATCACCGCCGACCGGGCTCCGACGTCGCCGAGGACGGGGTCGTAGATCGCCCGGATCATCGGCTCCCACCAGGCGTCCATCAGCCCGACCGCGGCGGCGGCGTCGTACGCCCCGTCGCCGTCGCCGTCCCGCCGCAGCGCGCCGTCGGCGACCCACGCCGCCAGCGCGTCCCGGGCCGCTGCCGCCTCGGGCGTGGGCGGCTGGGCCGCCTGCAGCACCTGGAAGGCCTTGGGCAGCACGTGCGTCCCGCGCAGGTCGGACAGCCCGGCGTGCTCCATCATCTGGACCAGCTTCACCGGCGTCACGGATCGCGGCCGGGCGCCGAGCAGCTGGTCCTCCAGCAGGTCGGCGCGGTAGACCGAGCTCCAGCCCCACTGCGCGTCCGATCCGGACCAGTCGGGTGCGGGCCGGTTGTTCCACGACACCGCGTAGTGCCGCTTCGGCCCGAGGTCGTGCGGGTGCTCCTCGCGGAACCGGTCCCGGCCGTCGGCGCCCGTGGCCCACTCCCACTCCCCCGTGCCCCAGACGGGGAAGTCGGGGTGCACGTCGTCCGGTCGGATCGGGTAGAGCCCGCCGTGCACGTACGCCAGGTCGTCCCGGTCGATCCAGGTCCAGTTGGTCGACAGGTTGTGCGACTCCTCGAACGCGTCGACGAACCGCTGCGGCGTGTCCAGCTCCCCGCGGTTCAGCTTGAGGATCGAGACGCCCGGGTCGAGCTCCTTGAGGTACGTCGAGCGCTTGCGGCTCACCGCCACCGGCTTGTCGCCGACCTTCCCGCGGCCGACGACAGGGCCGTGGACGGTCCGCTCCACGACGATGTCCGGCAGCACGTCGCGGCCGGGCAGGTCGGCCGGGGCCGCGTCGGTCACGGTGCGCAGCACCCGCCGGTCCATCTCCAGGCACTCGCCCCGGAACAGGTAGTGCCGCGACTGCTCGGTGGGGGCGCTGCCGTCCGGCTCGCAGAGCTCCTCGACGTACATGTCGATCATGTCGCTGCCGCCGGCGGTGGGCGACCATGCCTGCTCGCCCGTGCGCCCGACGATCACCAGGCCGAAGGCCGGGAACGTCGCGCCGCGGGCGTGCAGCCGGTCGCCGTGGATCTCGTTCTCCGACAGGATCTGCGGGTCGAAGTAGCCCGCCTGCGGGCCGCCGATGAGCATCGGGTGACCGGTGGACGACAGCGTCCCGTCGACGGCGAGGAAGTTGCTCATCGAGCCGGCCGGCCGCGAGAGGTCGATCGCACCCAGCGGTGAGCGGACGACGAGGTTCTCGGTCTTGATGCGGCTCGCCTCGGCGAGCTGCCCGGACTGCGCGACGGCCTGCTCGAGGCCGCCCGGGAAGATGCCGGTGATCTCCTCGAGGAGCCCCTCGACGCCCGTCGCCCCGCTGCCGTAGCCGAAGGCCATCGCAGCCGGATCGACCTGCTGCGGCGGCTGCTGGTAGGGGAAGGA
>SCTD01000394.1 GCA_004299215.1 Frankiales bacterium
CGAACGTCAGCAGGCCGATGACGGCACCGGCGACGGCGTTCACGGCGATGCCGGTGAGGATGAGGGTAACGACCTCGGTGCGGCCGTCGGAGCGGGCCATCGCGTAGACCACCGCGGTCGTGAGCAGGCCGCCGACGAAAGCCGCGACGGCAGTGGTCCAGGAGCCGAAGGCGCTCAGCCCGAGGGCGATCACGGTGAAGGCGCCGACCGCCGCACCGGAGGCGACGCCGACGACGGCGGGCTCGGCGAGCGGGTTGCCGAAGACGCCCTGCATCAGCGCGCCGGCGCAGCCGAGCGCAGCGCCGACGACGACCGCGAGGACCACGCGGGGGAAGCGGACCTGCCAGAGGGTCGCGTCGCCCAGCGGGTGCTCGGGCGGCGGGAGCAGGTCGACGCCGAGCCGCGCCAGCAGCGACCCGACCACCTGCAGCGGCGGGATGCGCACCTGCCCGATGCCGGCGGCGACCAGCACCGCAGCGACCAGCGCCACCGCCAGCCCGGCGAGCAGCAGCCCGCCCGGCCTTCGGCCGATGCGGGTCACCACGACCGGCGCCGTGACCGGTCGGTCCAGCACCGTCACCCGGCGACCTCGGCGGCCACCCGCCGGGCCAGCTCGCGCACGACCGCCCCGGTGCGCGGACCGAAGCTGAGGAGCGCGCCGTCGTCCATGGTCACGAAGCGCCGGTCGCGACCTGCCGGGGTCTGGGCGACACCGGCCACGCGGAGCAGCCCGGTCTCGCCGCCGACGGACTCGAGGCCGCCGTCCATGAGCACCAGCACGTCGGGCGCCGCGAGGATCAACCCCTCGCTGGTCAGTGGGCGGAACCGCTCCAGCCCGATCGCGGACCCCGCGTCGACCGCGCCGATCGCCTCGATCATCGAGTCGGCACCGCTGCCGCGCCCGCCCATCAGGTAGACCCCGGCCTGCCCGCGCAGGTAGAGGAAGGCGACCTTGAGCGGCGCCTCCCGCTCGGGTGCCTGCGCGAGTGCCTCGTCGAGCTCGGAGCGGGTCCGGTCGACGAGCGCGCGTCCCGCGTCGGGGACGCCGAGAGCGGCGGCGACCGCCTCGATCCGCGGGGCGATCTCGTCGAGGCTCCAGGCCTCCGGCACCAGGACCACCGGGACGCCTGCGGCGCGCAGCTGCTGCAGCGCCTCGGGCGGTCCCATGCTGCGGTCGGTCAGCACGAGCGTCGGCTCGAGCGCGAGCACCCCCTCCGCCGACAGGTCGTGCGCCTTCGTCACGAGCGGAACTCCCTGCGCCTGCGGGAAGGTCGTGCCGACGTCGCGGCCGACCACCCGGTCACCCAGTCCCAGGCTGAAGACGATCTCGGCGAGCGTGCCGGACAGGTTCACCGCGATCACGCGACTGACGTCGCGCACCGTCACCTCGGCACCGTCGTCCGACCGCAGCGTCACCGGCAGCACCGGCTCCAGCGCCGCGCCCGACACCGGCACGACGGGCAGCTCGCCCGACGGCGACGGGCCGGTCGCCGCTGCCCCGCCGCAGCCGCTGAGCAGGACGAGCGCTGCGAGAAGCGGCGCCGTGCGCCGGCTACGCAGCACCGGACGCCCTCCGGCGGCGTACGAGAAGCCAGCCGGCGGCGAGCAGTCCGAGCGCCGGCAGCATCAGCAGGACGGGCGACGGTCCGCCGTCGTCCGCCGCAGCAGCCGAGGTGGTGACGCCCGCGACCTGGTCGGGCGCGGCGTCCTCGGGTCCGGCGAGCACCGCCCGAGCCGGGGTCGGGCTGGGCGTCGGTGCCGCGCTCGCTCCCGTGGTCGGGGAGGCGGTCACGGCAGCGTCCGGCGAGGCCGCAGCGGCGGGTGCGGGAGCAGCCGCCGCTGTCGAGCCGGTCGGGACCGGCTGCCGTGCGGCGCTGCCGCCACGGGAC
>SCTD01000395.1 GCA_004299215.1 Frankiales bacterium
GACAGCGTGCTGGCGTTCTACGAGCAGGACCCGGTCGGGCAGGTGCTGCTGTCCAAGGCCAGCGCGGAGCAGCGCGCGGCGGCTCACGCCTCGCTGCGCAGGGTGGTGGAGGAGCGGATCGCGTCGGACGGCTTGCGGCTGGGTGCGGCCGTGTGGCTGGTGACGGCGCGGGCCTAGCTCGGCTGGTCGGCCGGCTTGTCCGTGCAGCCCGCGCGGACCACGGTGATCGGGCAGCAGGCGTGCCGGACGAGCTGCTCGCTGGTGGAGCCGAGCAGCAGGCCCGTGAAGCCGCCACGGCCCCGGCTGCCGACGACCAGGTGGTCGGCCAGCTCGCTCACCTTCAGCAGGGTCGCCGTGGTGTTGCCGTGCAGGACCACCGGGACGACGTCGACCGCGGGGGTCTCCCCGAGCTCCTCGGCCAGCAGCCGCGTCAGCCGCCGCCCGGCCTCGTCCTGCCAGGCCTGCTCGGTCGGAGGGACGTCCGGCGCGGAGCTGGGGGCGGCGCTGATCACGAAGTTCCAGACGCTCACGACGTGCAGCGGCGCGCCGGAGTCGGCGGCGAGCCGGGCGGCGTAGCGGAGCGCCTCGCGAGCAGGCGGGGAGTCGTCGACAGCGGCGACCAGGGCCCCGCGCAGCGAGTCGGGCAGCTTCGGGGTCGGCATAGATCGAGTCTGTCACCCGGGGACGGGCTCGGTCACCGCACGGATGCGCTCGACGGCGAGCTCGGTCACGAGCCTCGCGCCCGGGGAGAGCACGGCGTCGCGGCGGTGCACGACGGCGATGCTGTCGTAGAGGCGCGGGCGCAGCGAGACCCAGCCGACGTGCGGCGCCAGCCGCGGCCCGAGCTCGGACAGCACGCCGCGCTGCACGACGGAGTCGGCCAGCCCGCGGGCGACCAGCTCGACCGCGGTCTCGACGTCCTCCACCTCGATCCTGGTCTGCAGCACCCGCCCCGCCTGCTGCACGAAGCGGTTGAGCGACAGCCGGGTGGCGTCCTGCGTCCGCCAGGTCGTCTCGGGCAGCACGAGCGACGCCTCGGAGAGCCCCTTGGGCGTGACCGGCGAGGCCAGCCGCGCCGGGTCGGCACTGATGTAGACGAGCTCCTCGCGCGCGACCGGCCGCACGGCCATGCCCTCGTCCGCGATGGGCAGCGAGATCATCGCCGCCTCGAGCCGGCCGCGGCGCAGCTCCTCGGCGACCTCGCTGGAGTTCTGGCCGATCAGCTCGACCCGCAGACCCGGGTGCCGCTCGAGCACGTCCGCGACGAGCGTCGCACCCATGTAGAGGCGCGCCGTGCCGAAGATGCCGAAGCGCACGGTGCCCGTCTCGAGCGCGGACACCGACGCCACGGCCGCGCGCGCCTCGGCGGCCGCGGCCAGGGTGCGCTGCGCGTGCGGCAGCAGCGCGTGGGCGGCCTCGGTCGGCACCACGCCTCGGCCGGCCCGGCTGAACAGCGCCGTCCCGAGCGACCGCTCCAGCAGCCGGATCTGCTCC
>SCTD01000036.1 GCA_004299215.1 Frankiales bacterium
GCAGGAACTTGATGGCGCCGCTCAGCCGCGCCCACGTCGACTCGCGGAACTCGGTGCGGGCGCCCTTCTCCGCCGCTTCGCGGGCCAGCTGCTCGAAGTCGCCGTCGCCCCAGTCGCGCCGCGCGAAGCCGAGCAGCGCGAAACCCGGTGGCAGCAGGCCGCGGTTGGCGAGGTCGTAGACGGCCGGGATGAGCTTCTTGCGGGCGAGGTCGCCCGTCACCCCGAAGACCACCAGCGCGCACGGGTCCGGGACCCGCGGCAGCCGCCGGTCGCCCGGCGACCGGAGCGGGTTGCTGCTCACCGGCCGCCGGCAGCGGCGAGCAGGGTGGCCAGCCCTTCGGCGCGGTCGGTCAGGTGCAGCAGCAGGACCGGCCGGTCGCGCGACGCGAGCGCCGTCAGGTCACCCGCCGCCTGCGCGGCCTGCAACGACCCGAACGTGAAGTCCCGCCCGGGGACCTCGAGGTCCTCCGTGACGGCACCCGTGATCTGCAGGAACACGCCGGTCTGCGGGCCGCCCTTGTGCAGCTGGCCGGTGGAGTGGAGGAACCGGGGTGCCCAGCCGAAGGTCACCGGGTGTGCCAGCCGCGCGGCCAGCAGCTCGCGCAGCCGAGCCGCCCCCGCATCGGCGAACCGGTCGAGGTAGGCCATCACCGCCAGGTAGCCGCGCTCCGGGACGGCCGCCAGCAGCGCGTCGAGCGCGCCGGTCAGGTCCTTCACGTCGTCGAGCAGTCCTGCCGTGGCGTGCACCTCGACGCCGCCCTCCACCAGGAGCGGCTCGCGCGTCTCGGCGCGGCTGCCCGCGAGCACCTCCGCCGTCCGGTCCTTGCTCTCCTGGACGTTCGGCTGGTCGAAGGGGTTGATGCGCAGCGCCCAGCCCGCCACCGCGGTGGCGTACTCCCAGCCGAGGAACTGCGCGCCCAGCGGACCGGTGACGGCGGTCCCGATCGCGGGGGGCTCGGTCGGGGCGGCGCCGACGACCACGAGCTGGCTGTCGGCAGCCGGCTCCGTGCCGGGCGCGGAGAGGGACTCCACGACGATCGGCAGCACGCCCTTGCCCTGCTTGCCGGTGGACTCCGCGACCAGCTGCTCGGCCCAGTCGCCGAAGCCGACCAGGCCGTCGCCGGTGACGACGACGAGCTTGTCGCGGCCGGCCACGGCGCCGCCGCCCAGCACAGCACCCAGTGCGAGCGCCGGGGAGTCGTCCTGCGACAGCGTCGGCAGCAGGGCCTCGGCCTCGTCGAGCAGGGCGCCGACGTCGGCGCCGGCCAGCCCTGCCGGCACCAGGCCGAAGGCGGTCAGGGCGCTGTAGCGACCACCGACGTCCGGGTCGGCGAGGAAGACGGCCCGGCAGCCCTCCTGCTCGGCCGACTCCGCGAACGGCGACCCGGGGTCGGTCACGACGACCAGGCGACGAGCCGGGTCGATCCCCGCCGCGTCGAACGCGGCCCGGGCGGCGCGCCGGTGGCTGTCGGTCTCGATGGTCCCACCGGACTTCGACGACACGACGACGACGGTGCGCTCGAGGTCGACCAGGGCGGCGCGCACCTGCCCGGGGTCCGTGGTGTCCACCACGACCAGCGGCACGCCGGCGGTCGCGCACACGACCTCGGGCGCCAGCGACGACCCGCCCATGCCGCAGAGCACGACGCGGTCGACGCCCTCCGCGCGCAGCTCGTCGCGGAGCGCGGCGATCCGGGGGACGAGCTCGCGGCCGGGATCGAGCACGTCGAGCCAGCCGAGGCGGACGCTCGCCTCGGCGGACGCCTCCGGGCCCCAGAGGGTGGCGTCCTTGCCGGCCAGCGCAGCTGCCAGCCCCTGCTCGCGCGCCGACGCCAGCGTCGCGTTCCGGACCTCGATCAGCGCTCCGCCGCTGGTCTGGACGTCCAGTCCGCTCACGCGACCGCGGCCTTCGCGAGCTGCTCGGTGACGGAGGCGACGAGCTCGTCCCACGACGCCTCGAACTTCGAGACGCCCTCGACCTCGAGCTGCTCGACGACCTCGTCGTAGTCGATGCCCGCCGCCTTCAGGGCGTCGAGCACCTGCTGCGCCTCGGCGTAGGCCCCGGTCACGGTGTCGCCCCGCACGACGCCGTGGTCGGCCACGGCCTCCAGCGTCTTCTCCGGCATGGTGTTCACGGTCCCGGGCGCGACGAGCTCGACGACGTACTGCGTGTCGTCGTAGGCCGGGTCCTTGACGCCGGTGGACGCCCACAGCGGGCGCTGGGGTCGCGCGCCGGCGGCCTCGAGCGCCTTCCACCGGTCGGAGGTGAACACGGCTTCGTAGTGCTGGTAGGCCAGCCGCGCGTTGGCGATGCCGGCCTGGCCCCGCAGCTCGTGCCCCTCGCCGAGCAGCCCGTCGATGGCGCTGTCGACGCGGGAGACGAAGAAGGACGCGACCGACCCGAGGCGCGACAGGTCGTGACCGTTGGCCTTCGCCTGCTCCATGCCGTCCAGGTAGGCGTCCATGACGGCGTCGTAGCGCGCGAGCGAGAAGATGAGCGTGACGTTGACGCTGATGCCCTGCGCCAGCACCCGGGTGATGGCGGGCAGGCCGGCGAGCGTCGCCGGGATCTTGATGAACAGGTTCGGCCGGTCGACCAGCCACCACAGCGCCTTGGCCTCCGCCACGGTGCGCTCGGGGTCGTGGGCGACCCGCGGGTCGACCTCGATGGAGACGCGGCCGTCGACGCCGTCGGTGCGGTCGTGGACCTCGCGCAGCACGTCGCAGGCCCAGCGCACGTCGTAGGTGGTCAGCATGCGGACGGCCTCGGCGACGTCGGTGCCGCGCAGGGCCAGGTCCGCCACCTGGTCGTCGTAGGCGGCGCCGTCGGACAGCGCCGCCTGGAAGATGGACGGGTTGGTCGTGACGCCGACGACGGAGCGGTCCCGGACCAGCTCCGCGAGGTTGCCCGAGCGCAGCCGCTCCCGGGACAGGTCGTCGAGCCAGACGGCGACGCCCGCGGCGGACAGGTCGGCGAGGGCACTCATGGGTCGCTCCTAGGGCTAGTCGGTGCTCTTGGTCCTGCCCAGCTTCGACAGGGACGCACGCGCTGCGGCGACGACGCGTTCCGCGGTCAGGCCGAACTGCTCGTAGAGCACGGGGAACGGCGCGCTCGCGCCGAAGTGCTCGAGCGACACGCACTCGCCGGCGTCGCCGACCCACTCGTGCCAGCCCTGCGAGACGGCGGCCTCGACCGACACCCGGGCCCGGACGTCGGACGGCAGCACGGTGCGCCGGTAGGCCTCGTCCTGCGCGCGGAACCACTCGACGCAGGGCATCGACACCACGCGCGTCGGGATGCCCTCGGCTTCCAGCAGCTCCTGGGCGGCGACGCAGATCTGCACCTCCGAGCCGGTGCCGATGAGGATCACCTCCGGAGCGCCGCTGCTCGCGTCGCGCAGGACGTACGCACCCCGCGCCGTGCCCTCGGCGGACGCGAAGACGGAGCGGTCCAGGACGGGGACGTTCTGCCGGGTCAGGCAGAGCCCGGCCGGGCGGTCGGTGGTCTCGAGGACCGTGCGCCAGGCGACGGCCGTCTCGTTGGCGTCGGCGGGGCGCACCACGTCGAGGCCGGGGATCGTCCGGAGCGCCGCCAGGTGCTCGATCGGCTGGTGCGTCGGGCCGTCCTCGCCGAGGCCGATCGAGTCGTGGGTCCACACGTAGGTGACGGGCAGGCCCATCAGCGCGGCGAGCCGGACGGCGGGCCGCATGTAGTCGCTGAAGACCAGGAAGGTGCCGCCGAACACGCGCGTCCCGCCGTGCAGCGCGATGCCGTTCATGACCGCGCCCATCGCGTGCTCGCGGATGCCGAAGTGCAGCGTGCGGCCGTACGGGTCCGCGCCCTTCAGGGGGTTGCCCTCCGGCAGGAAGGAGGAGTCCTCGTCGATGGTCGTGTTGTTGCTCCCCGCGAGGTCGGCCGAGCCGCCCCACAGCTCCGGCGCGACGGCGCCGACCGCGGCGAGGACCTTGCCGCTCGCCACGCGGGTCGCGATCCCCTTCGGGTCCGCGTCGAACGTCGGCAGCGCCGCGGTCCAGCCGTCGGGCAGCCGGCGCGCCTGCAGCCGGTCGTGCAGCGCCTTGCGCTCCGGGTTCCGCTCGGCCCAGGCGTCGTAGGCCTCCTGCCACTGCTTGCGCGCCTCGCGGCCGCGGTCGAGCACCTGGCGGGCGTGCTGCACGACCTCGTCGGGGGCGTAGAAGCTGGTGTCGACCGGGAAGCCGATCGCCTCCTTGGTGAGGCGGACCTCCTCGGCGCCGAGGGCGCTGCCGTGCGCCTTGTAGGTGTTCTGCAGGTTGGGCGCGGGCCAGCCGATGATGGTGCGCATCGCGATGATGCTCGGCCGGTCGGTCTCGGCCTGGGCCGCGGTGAGCGCGGCGTGCAGCTGCTGGACGTCCTCGCCGTCCTCGACCCGCTGCGTGTGCCAGCCGTAGGCCGCGTAGCGGGCGAGCACGTCCTCGCTGAAGGCGGTCGCGGTGTCGCCCTCGATGGAGATGTGGTTGTCGTCGTAGAGCACGACGACGTTGCCGAGCCGCTGGTGTCCGGCGAGCGAGGAGGCCTCGGCGCTGACGCCCTCCTGCAGGTCGCCGTCGCTGGCGATCACCCAGATGGTGTGGTCGAACGGGCTCGTGCCGGGAGCCGCCTCGGGGTCCAGCAGCCCGCGCTCGTAGCGCGCCGCCATCGCCATGCCCACCGCGTTGCCGACTCCCTGGCCGAGCGGTCCGGTGGTGACCTCGACGCCGGGGGTGTGGCCGTGCTCGGGGTGACCGGGCGTCAGGGAGCCCCACTGCCGCAGGTGCGCGATGTCCTCGACGGTGAGGCCGTAGCCGGACAGGAACAGCTGCACGTAGAGCGTGAGACTGGTGTGACCGCAGGACAGCACGAAGCGGTCGCGTCCGGTCCAGTCGGGGTCGCTCGGGTCGTGCCGCAGCAGCCGCTGGTAGATCAGGTAGGCCGCGGGCGCCAGGCTCATGGCGGTGCCGGGGTGACCCGAGCCGGCCGCCTCGACGGCGTCCATGGCGAGGGCGCGCGAGACGTCCACCGCCTTGCGGTCGAGGTCGGTCCACTCGAGGGCGGGTCGGTCGGTGCGGGTGGGGCTCATGCGGCTGCGGTCGCCTTCGTCCTGGGTGCTGTCGCCGGTCGGGAGTCGTCGCTAGCGACCCTAGTGCCCGCCCGGCAGGTCGCCGTCGCCGCTCGTCAGTAGACTCGCCCCGTGACGACGCTCGCGGACCCGACCGCCCGGACGGCGGGTCCGGCGACCGGCCGGGCGGCGTCGGTGCGGGCCACCGTCGGCGCCTACGTCGCGCTCACCAAGCCCCGGATCATCGAGCTGCTGCTCGTCACCACCGTCCCGGCCATGGTGCTCGCCGAGCAGGGCATGCCGTCGCTCGGACTCGTCGCCGCGACGCTCGTCGGCGGATCGCTCGCGGCGGGCAGCGCGAACGCCCTGAACTGCTACTACGACCGCGACATCGACGTGGTCATGCACCGCACGTCGCGCCGGCCGCTCGCGCAGCGCACGGTCGAGCCGTTCAACGCGCTGGTCTTCGGCCTGGTGCTCGGCGTGCTGTCCTTCGTCGGGCTGTGGGTGACCACCAACGCGCTGTCCGCGGTGCTCGCGGTCGCCGCCATCGCCTTCTACGTCCTCGTCTACACGATGCTGCTCAAGCGGCGCACCTCGCAGAACATCGTGTGGGGCGGCGCCGCCGGCTGCATGCCCGTGCTGATCGGCTGGTCCGCCGTGACCGGCACCGTCGGGTGGCCCGCGGTCGCGCTCTTCCTGGTCATCTTCTTCTGGACGCCGCCGCACTTCTGGGCGCTCGCCATGCGCTTCCGCGACGACTACGCCGCAGCCTCCGTCCCGATGCTGCCGGTCGTCGCCACGCCGGCGCTGGTGGCGTCGCGGATCGTGGCCTACTCCTGGGCCATGGTCGTCACGTCGCTGCTCATCGTCGCCCCGCTCGGCCCGGCCGGAGCGGTCTACGCCGTCTCGGCGGTGCTGCTCGGCGGGGCGTTCCTGCGCGAGGCGCACCTGCTGCAGCGCCGGGTCCGCGCCGGCGCCGACGCCGCGCCGATGCGGCTGTTCCACTGGTCCATCACCTATCTCGCGCTGCTCTTCCTCGCCGTCGCCGTCGACGCCCTGCTCTGAGGTGGGCGCCCGCCCCCGGGTGGCCCTGGCGACGTTCACCGGGTTCCCCCAGCTGTGGGACGACGACCGGCTCCTGCTCGGCCCGCTCGACGCCCTGGGGATCGACGCGGAGCCCGCGGTGTGGGACGACCCGGCCCTCGACTGGGCGTCGTACGACCTCGTGGTCGTGCGCTCGACCTGGGACTACACCTGGCGCCGGGAGGCCTTCCTGGACTGGGCCGCATCGGTCCCGGCGCTGCTGAACCCGGTCGAGGTGCTGGCCTGGAACACCGACAAGCGCTACCTGGCGGAGCTGGCCGCCGCCGGGGTGCCGGTCGTGCCCACGACGTTCGTCGCTCCCGACGAGGAGTACGACCCACCTGCCTACGAGCACGTCGTCAAGCCGACGGTCTCCGCGGGGTCACGGGACACCGCGCGCTTCGCCGCGGGGGAGGACTCGCGCGACCACGCGGAGCGGCTGCTGGCGGCCGGCCGCAGCGTGATCGTGCAGCCCTACCAGGCCGCGGTGGACGAGGCCGGTGAGACGGCCGTGATCTCCTTCGCGGGCGTGCACAGCCACGCCGCCCGCAAGGGAGCGGTGCTGGTGCCGGGCCTGGCCAGCCCGCACGACGTGCCGATCACCGGGGCGACCGCCACGCCGGAGCAGCTCGAGGTGGCACGAGCCGCCCTGACCGTCGTGCCCTGGGACGACCCGCTGCTCTACGCCCGCGTCGACGTGGTGCCGGGTACGGACGGCGAGCCGGTGGTGATGGAGCTCGAGGTGACCGAGCCCTCACTGTTCCTCGCGACCTCCCCCGGTGCGCCGGAGCGGCTGGCGAAGGCGGTCCGGACCCACCTCAGCTGATCAGCGCCGTGGTTGCGCGCTTCCTGCCGCGGCCAGAGGTGCGGGATCCTGGCGTTGATCGACCGGTGTGGCCAGCGGTCCCCGGTCGCGCAGCGCCAGGACGGCCTGCACGGCGGTGACGGTCACCGCGCAGGCGCCGACCAGGTGCAGCGCCACGAGGACGACGGGCAGCCCGGTGAGGTACTGCACGAAGCCGATGAGCCCCTGCGCGAGCTCGACCACGAGCAGCACGCCCATCGGCCGGGACGGCCCCCCGGTGGCACGGAGGGCGACCCAGAAGGCCAGCGTGACCCCGACCAGCAGGAAGACCAGGTCGGCGTGCAGCTGGCTGACCGTCTCGGGGTCGAGGCCGGTGCGGCCGGCCTCGACGTCACCCGAGTGGGGACCGCTGCCGGTGACGACCGTGCCGAGCACGAGGGTGGCGGCGACCAGGACCAGCAGCCCGGTGCCGAGCTGCCGGAGCGCCGGCGGGACGAGCGGGCGCGCCTCGAGGTCGCCTTCGCGCGCGCGCTGGTGCAGCACCACCGCCAGCCCGATCAGCACGCTGCTGACCAGGAAGTGCCCCATGACGGTCCACGGGTTCAGCCCGGTGAGCACCGTGATCCCGCCCAGGACCGCCTGCACCGGGATGCCGAGCAGCACGAGCCCGGCCAGCAGCCGCATGCCCGGCCGGGCCGGTCGCTGTCGCCACACCGCCACGAAGGTCGCCAGCACCACGGCGAGCAGCACGAAGGTCAGCAGCCGGTTGCCGAACTCGATCAGCCCGTGGACGGCGTACTCCGCCGTCGGGGTGTAGCTGCTCTCCGTGCAGCGCGGCCAGGTGGGGCAGCCGAGCCCGCTGCTGGTCAGCCGTACCGCCCCACCGGTGACCACGATCGCGCTGTTGGCGACGACGCTGGCCAGCGCGAGCCGCCGGACGAGGTGCGGGGAGGACACGGCGTCAGCCTAGGTCGGGGCGGGCCGCCCGGCCTGCCGTCACTCCCGCCCGCCCCGCCCCCGGATTCCCATGATCACGCGGGACACACCGGGCGTGTCCCGCGTGATCATCGGATTCGGTGCGAGGCGGGCCGGTCGGCGGGGCGCTACTCCCAGCGGAAGAGCCGGCTGGCGGCGGCCAGCGACAGCACCGCCCAGACGGCCAGCGCGGCCAGGTCGCGCAGCGGCAGCGCGGCGTCGACGAGGACCTCGCGCAGCCCGTGCGACAGCGCTGCGGTGGGCAGCAGGGACAGCACCGGCTCGGCCGCCCCGAACCGCGAGACGGGGAAGAGCACCCCGCCCAGGACCAGCAGCACGAACCAGAGCAGGTTCGCGGCCGCGAGCGTGGTGAGGCCGCTCAGGGTGCCGCCCAGGAGCAGGCCCAGGCCGCTGAACGCCGCCGTCCCGAGGACGACCAGGGCGATGACGGCGAGGACCGATCCCCGCGGCTCCCAGCCGAGGGCCAGGCCGGTGAGGCAGAGCAGCGTCACCTGCAGCAGCTCGACGGCGAGGACGGCCAGCGTCTTGCCGAGCAGCAGCACCGAGCGGGGGAGCGGGGTGGCGCCGAGCCGCTTGAGCACGCCGTACTGCCGCTCGAAGCCGACGCCGATCGCCTGGCCGGTGAAGGCGGTCGACATCACGGCCAGCGCCAGGACTCCGGGTACGAAGAAGTCGGCCCGGCTGCCCTCGTCCACCGGGATGAACGGCACGGTGACCAGCACGACGAGCAGGCCGAGCGGGATGACCAGGCTGAGCAGCACCTGCTCGCCGTTGCGGAGCACGAGCTTGAGCTCGGCGGCTGCCTGCGCGGCCAGCATCCGGGACATCGGCGCGGCGCCCGGTGCAGGGGCGAGCTCGCCCGGGGTCCAGGTCATGCGGGGTCCCCGACGCGTCGTGAGCGCAGCGAGCGACGTGGTGGGGTGCGGGTCATGTCCGGAGCCCCCGGCCGGTGAGCTCGAGGAAGACGTCCTCGAGGCTGCGCTGCTCGACGCGGAGGTCGGCGGCCATGGCGTCGTTGGTGGCGCACCAGGCCGTGACGGCAGCCAGCAGCTGTGGGTCGACGTCGCCGGGTGCCTCGACGAGGTACTGCCCGGACGGCGACTCCTTGGCGGTGCAGCCGACGGGCAGCGCGGCGAGCAGCTGGTCGAGGTCCAGCTCGGGGCGTGACCGGAAGCGCAGCTGCCCGACCGCCCCGGACGACGTCAGCTCGGCGACGGTCCCCGCGGCGACGACCCGGCCGTGGTCCACCACAACGACGTCGTCGGCGAGGCGCTCCGCCTCGTCCAGCAGGTGGGTGGTCAGGACGACGGTGACCCCGTCGCGGCGCAGCGCCTCGACCAGCTCCCAGGTCGCGTGCCGGGCCTGGGGGTCGAGGCCGGCCGTGGGCTCGTCGAGGAAGACCAGCTCGGGTCTGCCGACGACGGCGAGCGCGAGGGAGAGCCGCTGCTGCTGACCGCCCGACAGGCGGCGGTACGGCGTGCGGGCCACGGGGGTCAGCCCGAGGCGGTCCAGCAGGTCGTCGGGGTCGAGCGGCGAGGCGGCGTAGGACGCGACG
Organism: Frankiales bacterium; assembly: GCA_004299215.1. Classification (GTDB taxonomy): domain Bacteria; phylum Actinomycetota; class Actinomycetes; order Mycobacteriales; family SCTD01; genus SCTD01. Next base: position 9,518 of record SCTD01000036.1, read on the forward strand.
AGGCGCAGCATCTCCGCGCAGCGCAGACCGGGGTAGGCGCCGCCGGTCTGCGGCATGACGCCCACCCGCGGGCGCAGCTCGGGGTCGCGCGGGGCGCGACCCAGGACCGACACGCTGCCGGCGTCCGGGCTGCGGAAGCCCTGGCAGATCTCGACCGTCGTCGTCTTGCCCGCTCCGTTGGGCCCGAGAAGGGCCAGGACCGTGCCGTGGCGCACCGAGAAGGAGAGCGCGTCGACGACGGCGCGCCCGTCGTACGCCTTGACCAGACCCCGCACCTCGAGCGCGACGTCGGGTGCGGCGGCGGTCACGGGGACCAGACTAGAGGCGGTGCAGGCAGGTGAGGGTGCCCTTCGTGGCGGGCGTCACGACGACCCCGGGCCGTCCAGGTTCGACTCGCGGACGCATTTACGCGACACTGGCGTTGTGAAAATCGTGGCAGAGCCGACGACCGGGACGCGGGAGCGCGTGCGCTCCCTGCTTCTCGCGCTCGGACCGTCCACCGCGGCCACCCTCGGCGAGCAGCTCGGGCTCAGCCCGGCGGCGGTGCGCAAGCACCTCGACGCGCTGCTGGCGGACGGCACCGTGACCACCCAGCTGCCCCGCGTCCGCGCCCTGCGCGGCCGCGGACGTCCCGCCCGGCTCTACGCGCTGACGGACGCCGGGCACGCCGGTGGCCCGGCGGCGTACGACGACCTCGCCACCCAGGCGCTCCGCTTCCTCGCCGAGACGGCGGGGGAGTCGGCGGTCGAGGAGTTCGCCCGGGCGCGCGTGGCCGAGCTCGAGCAGCGGTACGCCCGGCAGATGGCGTCGACGGCGCCCGCGGACCGCCCCGCCGCGCTGGCCGAGGCGCTCTCGGGCGACGGCTACGCCGCGACCACCTCCGAGCACGGTGTGGGCGTCCAGCTCTGCCAGCACCACTGCCCCGTCCAGCACGTCGCTGCGGAGTTCCCGCAGCTGTGCGACGCCGAGACGGCCGCCCTCGGACGGCTGCTCGACGTGCACGTCCAGCGACTCGCGACCATCGCCCACGGCGACGGCGTGTGCACGACCTTCATCCCCGTAGCTCCCGGATCAGCGACAGCGAAGGCGACGCGATGACGACCACCCAGGACTCCCAGCTCGAGGGCCTCGGCACCTACAAGTTCGGCTGGGCGGACAGCGACGTCGCGGGCTCCACGGCCAAGCGCGGCATCAACGCCGAGGTCGTCGAGAACATCTCCGCGCTCAAGAGCGAGCCGCAGTGGATGCTCGACCTGCGCCTCAAGGGCCTCAAGCTCTTCGAGAAGAAGCCCATGCCGACCTGGGGCTCGGACCTGTCCGGCATCGACTTCGACAACATCAAGTACTTCGTCCGGTCCACGGAGAAGCAGGCCACCAGCTGGGAGGACCTGCCCGAGGACATCAAGAACACCTACGACCGGCTGGGCATCCCCGAGGCCGAGAAGCAGCGCCTGGTCGCCGGTGTGGCCGCGCAGTACGAGTCGGAGGTCGTCTACCACCAGATCCGCGAGGACCTGGAGGAGAAGGGCGTCATCTTCGTCGACACCGACACCGGGCTGCGCGAGCACGAGGAGCTCTTCAAGGAGTACTTCGGCTCGGTCATCCCGGTCGGCGACAACAAGTTCGCCGCGCTGAACACCGCGGTCTGGTCCGGCGGGTCCTTCATCTACGTGCCCAAGGGCGTCGTCGTCGACATCCCGCTGCAGGCCTACTTCCGGATCAACACCGAGAACATGGGCCAGTTCGAGCGGACCCTGATCATCGTCGACGAGGACGCCTACGTTCACTACGTCGAGGGCTGCACCGCCCCGATCTACTCCTCCGACTCGCTGCACTCCGCGGTCGTGGAGATCATCGTGAAGAAGGGCGGCCGCTGCCGCTACACGACCATCCAGAACTGGTCCAACAACGTCTACAACCTCGTCACCAAGCGCGCCGTCTGCGAGGCCGGCGCGACCATGGAGTGGGTCGACGGCAACATCGGCTCCAAGGTGACGATGAAGTACCCCGCCGTCTACCTCATGGGTGAGCACGCCAAGGGCGAGACGCTGTCGATCGCGTTCGCCGGCGAGGGCCAGCACCAGGACGCCGGCGCCAAGATGGTGCACGCGGCGCCGCACACCTCCAGCTCGATCCTGAGCAAGTCGGTGGCGCGTGGCGGTGGGCGCACGTCCTACCGCGGCCTGATCCAGATCAACGAGGGCGCCTACGGCTCCAAGTCCAACGTGCTGTGCGACGCGCTCCTGGTCGACCAGATCAGCCGCTCCGACACCTACCCGTACGTCGACATCCGCGAGGACGACGTCTCGATGGGCCACGAGGCCTCGGTCTCGAAGGTCTCCGACGACCAGCTCTTCTACCTGATGTCGCGCGGCATGGAGCAGGACGAGGCGATGGCGATGATCGTGCGCGGCTTCATCGAGCCGATCGCGAAGGAGCTCCCGATGGAGTACGCCCTCGAGCTCAACCGCCTGATCGAGCTGCAGATGGAAGGGGCCGTCGGCTGATCGCCGCTGCCCCCGTTCACGGTGGTTGAGGTGCGAGCGAAGCGAGCCTCGAAACCACCATCCGAATATCTAGGAAGAGCTTTCTGTGACTGTGACCGATGCTGCACGCGAGAGCGTGGAGTCGATGCTCGAGGCCAACCCGACCCGGAGCCACCTCAACCCGCCGCCGTCGTACGACCTGGCGGACCACCCGCTCCCGACCGGACGCGAGGAGATCTGGCGGTTCACCCCGCTCAAGCGGCTGCGCGGCCTCCTCGACGGTGAGGCCTCCGCGGCGCACCTGACGTGGGAGACCTCGCTGCCCGAGGGCGTGACCCTCACCGAGATCACGGCCGAGCAGGCCGTCGAGCTCGGCGAGCTGGCGCCCAACGACCGGCCGTCGGCGCTCGCCGTCGCCCGGGCCGGGGGAGCGCTGCTGCTGGACATCCCGGCCGAGGCCGAGCCCGACG
>SCTD01000037.1 GCA_004299215.1 Frankiales bacterium
CGGTCGGCGATGCGGCGCAGCAGGCCGTCGCGGGTGTCGAGCACGACCTGCGCCAGGCCGCCCGGGGCGATGAGCAGCAGCACCACGCCACCGAGCCCGTTGACGAGCAGCGAGATGGTGGGCGAGGTGACCAGCAGGTTGAGCAGCACGAGCAGGCCGAAGCCGAGCAGCGGCCCGCCGACCGAGCCGAGGCCGCCGATGACGGTGAAGGTGAAGACCAGCAGGCTCGCCTCGACGGGGAAGGAGTCGGCGCGCACCCCCGACTGCTGGTAGGCGAAGAGCGCACCGGCGAAGGCGGCGAGGAACCCCGACAGCGCGAACGCCGTGAGCCGCGCGCGCAGCACGCTGATGCCGAAGGCCTGCGTCGCCGGCTCGTTGTCCCGGGCCGCGAGCAGCACCCGCGCGGTGCGGCTGCGACGGAGACCCGTCACGGCGAGGACCGTCGCGAGAAGCACCGCCAGCACGAGGAAGTAGAAGACGCGCTGGCTCTCGAGGTCCAGCCCGAGCAGCAGCGGCAGCTCGAGCGAGTCGGGCAGCGCGCGACCGAGCGAGTCGGGGTCGAGCAGCACCGCCGGGACGGCGGCCGCGAAGGCGAGGGTGCTGATCGCCAGGGTGAGCGGTGACAGCCGCAGCGCCGGCAGGCCCACGACGACGGCGACGAGGGCGCCGGCGACGCCGCCGAGGACCAGCGCGAGCAGGAAGGGCAGGCCGCTGGCGGCAGCGGCGTACGCCCCGACGGCCGCGAACGCGAACTGGCCCAGGCTGACCATGCCGGCCCAGCCGGTCAGGATCAGCAGCGACATGCCGACGACGGCCAGCAGGAACGTCGTGGAGACGGTGCTGATGTCGCTGGGGGACAGCAGGAACGGCAGCCCGACGAGGACGACGGCCAGCACCGCGACGCTCCAGCGCAGCAGCGACCGGACGCTCGGCAGCTCGCGCAGCGCCTCCGGCACGGGACGGGCCTGCCGGCCGGCGAGGTAGGCGCTGGAGGTGTCGACGTCGGTGCGGGTCGCCTCGCGCCGCTGCAGGAGCAGCAGGCCGCTGATGACCAGGAGCAGCGCGCCGTCGAGCAGGTTGGTGCCCCCCGCGGAGTACTCGACGGCGGAGGTGACGACGCCGAGCACCACGGCCGCGAGGCCGGCCATCGGCAGGCTGACCAGCCGCGCGACGACCACGACGGTCAGCACCCGCACCAGCGAGGAGCCGCCGGCCGGGTCGTCGCCGTTGCCGGCGGGCGCGGTCATCGCGCCGAGCACCGCGGCGGCGCCGGACAGCGCACCCACGATCATCCAGACGCGCCCGGTCACCCGGACCACGTCGACGCCGAGGGTCTGCGCCCGCGACGCGCTCTCCGACGACGCGCGGATGGCGGTGCCGGTCGCGCTGCGGCGCAGGTAGACGGCCAGCGCGGTGAGCCCGGCAACGGCCACCAGCACGAGCAGCAGCTCCGGGACGCCGAAGCGCACGCCGCCGACGTCGACCGTGCCGCCCTCGGCCGGCGGCACGGCATTGGTCACCCCGCCGAAGGTGCGCTGGTCCGACGTGCTCAGCAGGTTCACCAGCAGCCGCTGAACGCCTGCCAGCAGGGAGATCAGGAAGATGGAGGCCACGGTCGCGACGAGTCGCGGCGCGCGGTCGAGGCGCCGGATGACGACGACGTACACCAGCCAGCCGAGGCCGACCGCGACACCGAGGCTGGCGACGAGGGACGCCCAGTACGACGCGCGGGCGAGCCCCTCGCTCGTCGACTCCAGGCACGGCGGGCACACCGCGCGCACGCCGCGGAAGACCGGTTCGGCGTTGACGAGCAGGGCGAAGAGCGTCGCCGCGACCGCGCCGATCTGCAGCTGCGCGAAGTTCAGGAACCGGTTGCTGCGGAAGACCAGGATGATGCCCGCGGCGTGCAGCGCGAGGGGCGCCGCGGTCACCACGCCGAGCAGGTAGACGCCGCTGGGCGTGCTGCCCGGGAGCAGGAGCAGCACGGGGAGCGCGAGAGCGAGGACGACCAGCTCGGGTCGCCGCGTGATCAGAGGCAAGGCCCGCTCCGGAACGCCGGCTCGCCCTGCGGCCACGCGCCCAGCGCGTGGCGGCGACCGCGGTCGACGTAGCAGATCGCACCCGGGATCGACGGGTCGATCGTCCCGGGTCGCTGCGGGTCGAACCAGAACATGCTCGCGTCGGCCGACATGGTGTGCCGCGGTCCGGCGTAGCTGACCTCGGTCTGGAAGTACGGCGCCCCGCGTGCGCCCGGGTTGGGGAAGCGGGCGCGCTGGAGGCCTCGGGCGAAGGTCTCCGGGGTCAGCTCGGGACCGGCGAGCTGGATGCCCGAGGCGAGCAGCAGCAGCTGCATGTAGCGGGAGTGAGCGGCGTAGTACGCCGCCGCGGACGGCTCGTAGCTCGAGTCGTTCTCCTTGACCGCCCAGTACCAGGGCATGTCCTGCCGCGGCTGCAGCTTGTTGCGGAAGCTGATGCCGATGACGTGCGCGCTCTGGTCCGGCGGGGCGTTGCCGCCGCCGTAGGTGTTGTCGAGGTCGGTGTTGATGTAGGACGACTGCACCCACTCCGGCTGGTACCCCTGCGCGCTCGCCGCGCGCATGTAGACGTCGCGCAGGTCGGCCGGCCCGCACAGGCACATCACCGACGTCACGCCGGCGTCCTGCAGCGCGACCATCGTGCTGACGCCGTTGCGCGTCGGCCCGCCGGTCTGGTCGTCCCGCCGCTCGACCGGCGTGACGCCGCAGCGGGAGAGGCCGTCGCGGAGCCGGGTCAGGTCGGGGGTCGTGCCGTCGGTCGAGCGCGTCGTGATGACACCGAACTTCCGCTGCGGCGTCGAGGCGATCGCCGTGCCGGCGTGCCGCGGTGGCCGTCCGGCCAGGCTCGCGCAGACGAACTCCGCCGTCGTCGAGGTGATGGTGTCGATCCCCGCCATGACGTTCCACTGGTACGGCGAGCGCTTGCGGTAGTTCGGCTCCGTCCCTGTGGTGAGGTTGCCGTCGACGATCGAGATGACGCCGCGGTCGGCGAGCGCGTCGTAGTAGTGGTGGTCCGCCCCCTGGCAGCCGGCGTACGCCAGCGTCGCGAAGACCTGCAGCTGCTCGTCGACCTCGACGGCGTCCGCGCGCATCTTGGCGGGGTCGGGCTGGGAGTCGACGCAGCCGCCGGTGCTGAACGGCTGGAGCACCAGCTTCCGGCCGTAGAGCTCGTACCTGGTGTTGAAGAACTCGGCGATCCGCGAGGGTGGCTGCAGGTCCTCGAGGAACTGCTGCGGCAGCGCGATCGTGATCGCGTCGCCGGTCACGCCCTTCGACGTGGCGCCGCCGTTGTCGACCTCGGGGTCGAAGTAGGGGACGCACGGCGGCGACTGCGGGTCCTCGGTCTGCCGCGGCGGGCTGCCGATGCACGTCCGCACGCGCGGCACCTCGATCGGCGCGCTCGTCGGGGAGGCGCTCGGCCCGCCGGTCGGGTTCGCCGAGGGCCCGGCCGTCGGGGGCGGCGGGCTGGGTTCCGCCGTCGCCGCCTGACGGGTCTCGGTCAGCCCCTGCTCGTCGAGCGTCTGCTTGATCTGCGCGACGGCCTGCGGGGCGAACTCGGCGATCGTGGGCGGCGTCTGCTGGCGGGAGGTCAGGGCGACCGCGCCGACGAGGACGCAGACCGCGACGACCAGGGAGCCGAGGACGAGGGCGGGGGTGCGGGGACGCGCAGCTGCGGCCCTGCTGCTCACGTTCCCTCCGCTTCCACCTGTCGGCCTATCATGACATGTTCGACTCCTCCCGGTAAGGGAGGTTCCCGCCCCGCCCGAAGGAGGGGACCGTGCGACATCGTGCCGGTCCGGTGCGCTCGGCGCAGGGCAAGTGACGCGATGGTGACCGTGAGCGGCCTGACCGCCGAGCACCTCGTCGACCCGCTGGGGCTCGACGTCGCGGTGCCGCGGCTGTCCTGGAGGGTCTTCGGCGCCGACCGGCAGGTCTCCTACCGCGTCCGGGTCATCGGTGACCGGGAGTGGGACAGCGGCGAGGTCGCGTCCGCGCAGACCCTCGACGTGGAGTACGGCGGGCCGCCGCTGCGACCCGAGGACCGCTGCTCGTGGACGGTCGAGGTGCGGGACGAGACGGGCGCGTCCGTCGTGAGCGACGTCGCCCGGTTCGAGCGGATGCCGGCGGACTGGGCCCCGAGCACCTGGATCTGCCTGCCGCCCCCGACCGACGCGCACGACGCGAACCGTCCGGCGGTGCACGTGCGGACCACGGTCGAGCTGCCCGCGCGGGTCGCCGCCGCCCGGCTGCACACGACCGGGGGCGGTCTGGTCGAGCCGTGGCTGAACGGCGCGCAGGTCTGCGGCGACCGGCTGGCCCCGGGCTGGACCGACTACGCGGCGCGGGTCCGCTGCCGGAGCGTCGACGTCACCGGCCGGCTGGTGCTGGGCACGAACTGCATCGGGGCGGTGGTCGCCGACGGCTGGTACGCCGGGCGGATCGGCTGGGACGGCGAGCGTGCCCACTACGGCCGGATCCCCGTGGGTCGGCTGCTGCTGGTGGTCCACCTCGTCGACGGGTCGGTGCTGCGGGTCGGCAGCGATCACACCTGGCGCGCGCGGTTCGGCCCGGTGCGCGCCGGGGACCTGCTCTCCGGCGAGCGGTACGACGCACGTGCCGCCCTCCCCGGCTGGGCGACGGCGGCGTACGACGACACCGGCTGGGAGCGCGCCTGGCCCGACCCGGGACCGGCCGGGGAGCTGGTCGCCACCCGGTGCGAGCCGGTGCGGGTGCTGCGTGAGGTGCCCGGGAGGGTGCGGCCCGGCCGGCCGGGGTCCTGGCTCGTCGACCTCGGCGAGGTCGTCGGCGGCTGGCCGCGGATGACCGTGCGCGGCGAGCCCGGGCGGATCGTGCGGCTGCGCTGCGCCGAGGCGCTGGAGGCGGACGGGTCGCTGCACACGGCGAACCTGCGCGGGGCGCAGTGCACCGACGAGGTGGTCCTGGCCGGCGACGAGCTGACGTGGGAGGCGTCGACGACCTACCGGGGCTTCCGCTACGTGGAGGTGACGGGCGCGGAGCCGGTCGCCGTCTCCGGGGTGGTCGCTGCGACCGATGCGCGGCAGACCGGCGACTTCGCCTGCAGCTCAGTGCTTCTCACCACGATCTGGGAGAACGTGGCGCGCACCGTGCGGGCCAACACGATCGGGTTGCCGACCGACTGCATCCAGCGCGACGAGCGGCTCGGCTGGCTCGACGACGCCGAGAACGGTTTCGGCGCGATGACCTACCTGCTCGACCTCGGGCAGTTCTGGGCGGCGTGGCTGGAGGAGGTGCGCGGGGCGCAGTCGGCCGACGGCGCCTTCCCGGACGTCGCGCCGCGCCTGGTGCACGTGGCGGACGGCGCACCCGGCTGGGGCGACGCAGGCGTGCTGCTGCCGTGGGCGCTGTGGGAGTGGTTCGCCGACCGGCGGGTGCTCGAGGAGTCGGTCGACGCGATGGGCCGCTGGCCGCGCTGGGTGCTCGCCGCGAACCCGGACCACCGGTGGCGGGAGCGGCGCGGCCACGACTTCGGTGACTGGCTCGCGCCGGGTGAGTCGGCGCCGAAGGACGTGATCGCGCAGGCGTACTGGGCGCGCTCGACCGCGGTCGCCTCCGCAGCGGCGCGGGTGGTGGGCCGCCCGGACCGGGAGCTCGAGGAGCTCGCCGCGCGGGTGCGCGAGGCGTTCGTCGCGGACCACGTCGACGGCACCGGCCGGGTGGCCGGCGGGACGCAGACGGCTCAGCTGCTCGCGCTGGCCTTCGGGCTGCTGCCGGCGGGGCTCGTGCCCGGTGCGCAGCAGCACCTGGTGGCCTCCGTCGAGGCGCACGGGTTGCGTACGGGGTTCCTCGGCACCCGGCACCTGCTGCCGGCGCTGACCGCCGCGGGCCGGACCGACCTCGCGTACTCCCTCGCGCTGTCGGAGGACCCGCCGTCGTGGGGGCACATGGTGCGCAGCGGCGCGACGACCGTCTGGGAGCGGTGGGACGGGTGGACCGCCGAGGCCGGGTTCGCCAACCCGTACATGAACTCGCTCTGCCACGTCTCGCTCGGCTCGGTCGCGGAGTGGCTGCACGCGACGGTCGGCGGGCTGGCGCGCGACCCCGTGGTGCCGGGCTGGACGCGCGCGGTGGTCCGGCCCCGGCCGGGCGGTGGCGTGACGTGGGGCCGGACGTCGTACGACAGCCGGTCCGGCCGGTGGGCCGTCTCGTGGGAAGGCGGGACGCGGCTCGAGGTCGAGGTGCCGGCGGGGTGCTCGGCCACGGTCCACCTGCCTGAAGGGGGCGTGCAGGTGGTCGGGGCGGGCTCGTGGGCGCTGGACGGCAGGCAGGAGTTGCGGCGCCGATGACGAAACCCGTCTGCGACAGACCCAGCCTGGAGGACCCGATGCGCACGCCCACCCGCAGCCTGATCGCGCTCGCCCTCGCCGCTGCGGTCGCTGCCGGCGGCTCCGCCGTCGCGGCGCCGGCCAAGCTCGGCCCGAACCTGGTGAGCAACCCGGGCTTCGAGGAGTCGCAGTTCGAGGCCGTCTCCGCTGCTGTCGCCGCCGCGAACGGCGGCAAGGGACAGCCGATCCTCCCGGTCGACTGGGCCATCGAGGGCGCCTCGATCCTGTTCGACCACAGCGACAACGTGTGGAAGGACGGCAAGCGCGGCGCTGCCATCTCGGGAGCGTTCGGCGGCGGTCGTCAGCTCTGCGACGGCAGCTCGGGCAGCTTCGTCTGCACGCCGAACCCGGCGGCCCCCGCCACGGCGGCGCTGCCGCTGCGGCCGGCGTGGGTCACCGACGCCCCGATCGCCGTGACCGCCGGCAAGAAGTACCGCTTCTCGACCTGGATCATCATGCCGAGCCTCAACCCCGACGCGGGCGTCGCCGGCGAGGGCGCCGAGACGCGGGTCCGCTGGCTCGACGCGAGCGGCTCCGTGCTCTCCACCGCGACCGGCCCGGTGCTGGTGAAGACCGCGCGCCGGCTCATCGGCTGGAAGAACGTCGCCGTCGACCTGGTCGCCCCCAAGGGAGCCGTCGGCGCGCAGCTGCTGCTCGGCCACACCGACTACACGACGACGTCGACCCAGGTGGCGTACGATGGGGTGTCCTTGGCACAGGTGAAGTAGCGGCTCGCCTGTCGTAGGCTCCGCTCGTGCTAGGGCCTCTAGCTCAATTGGCAGAGCTGCGGACTTCGAATAGGAGCGCCCGGCCGGAAACGGCCGGGATGACACCACTCAAAGTCGGGGAACCCTTCGCCAGGTGACTGGCATGGCGATCCCGAGCCAAGCCGAGGGCGACCTCGGAAGGTGTAGAGACTGGACGGGTGGCACCTACAGCGCCTCGTGCGCCACGGTGAAGGGACAGTCCAGACCACGAACGTCCGCGAGGGCGGCGTCGAAAGACGAAGTGGCCTGTTAATCCGCTGGTTGCGAGTTCGAGTCTCGCGGGGCCCACTTCTGTCAGACCCTCGAGCGACAATGCGGTGTGGACGAAAAGCGCTGCAGCACATGCTATCTCATGAAGCCGCTGACTGACTTCAACCAACGAGCACGCGCGACGGACGGCCTTCAGTCGCGGTGCCGCGCCTGCTCTCGCGCGTGGTACGAGGTCAACCGCGAGCAGCACAAGGCGAACGTGCGCCGGCGGAACAACCGCGTGCGTGCCGAGCACATGGCCCGCCTGGGGAGGTACCTCCTCGAGCACCCGTGCGTCGACTGCGGCGAGGCCGACGTCCGCGTGCTCGAGTTCGATCACGATGATCCGGCGAGCAAGCTGAACGAGGTGACGCGGCTGGCCAACCTGTCCCTGCCGTGGTGGCGCGTCGAGGCGGAGATCGCCAAGTGCTCGGTGCGCTGCGCCAACTGCCACCGCCGCAAGACGATGGAGGAGGGCGGCTTCTGGCGCGCCCCCGTCGAGCGGGATCGCCGAGGCGAGCTGCTGGCTGCGACCACTGCCCGACTCGGGCTGATCCTGAATCCGGGGCGCCTCTCGAAGGGACAGCTCGGGTTGTGGTGATCAACCGCGGTGGGGAGTGATCCCCGCGGCTGCCCGGGGAGGCTGCTCCCCAGGCACCCGCACCCGCCGGGTTGACTGACCCCCGATGACCGCCGTCGCCCTCGCCCTGCTGACCGCCGTGGTGTGGGGCTTCGCCAACTACCTCGGGCCGCTGCTGAGCCGGCGCCACCCGCTGGGCGCGGTCCTGGTCGCCGGCCAGGTCGTCGGCGTCATCGGCGGGCTCGCCTTCTACGCGGTCGACGGCACCGGCGCACCCGCCACCCGCGCGCTGCTGCTCGGCATCGGCGCCGGCGTCTTCAACGCCCTGGCCCTCGCCACCTTCTACTCCGCCGCCCGGGTCGGTCCGATCAGCGTCGTCGCGCCGGTCGGCGCCACCGGCGGAGCCGTCCCGGTCCTCGTCGCGATCGCGATGGGAGAGCGCCCCAGCACGTGGCAGCTCGTCGGCATCCCGCTGGCGGTCGTCGGCGTCGCCCTGGCCGCGGCCCGCACGGCCCCGCCGCAGGACGCCCCGGTCGAGAAGCGCGCCGGGCTGCTGCTCTCGCTGACGGCCGCCCTCACCTTCGGCACCTTCCTCACCCTGTTCGCCGAGGCCTCCCAGGACGGCCCCGCGACGGCGGTCCTCACCAGCCGCATCGCACTGCTGCTCGCCACGGTGGGAGCGCTGGCGCTGCTCGGGCAGCGGATGACGGTCCCCCTGAGGGCCCTCCCGCTCGTCTCCGTGCCCGGG
>SCTD01000396.1 GCA_004299215.1 Frankiales bacterium
GACCGGGGACGGGCAGGTCGCGGCCGATCGTCGCGCCACCCGCGAGCAGCACCGCGTCGTACTCCTCGCGCAGCTGCTCGACGGTCACGTCGACGCCGACGTCGACGCCGGTGCGGAACTCGGTGCCCTCCTCGCGCATCTGCTGCAGGCGCCGGTCGAGGACGGCCTTCTCCATCTTGAACTCCGGGATGCCGTAGCGGAGCAGCCCGCCGATGCGGTCGGCGCGCTCGAGCACCACGACGTCGTGACCGGCGCGGGTGAGCTGCTGGGCCGCTGCCAGGCCCGCCGGCCCGGAGCCCACGACAGCCACCCGGCGTCCGGTCCTGACCGCCGGCGGCTGCGGCGTCAGCAGGCCGTCGGCCCAGGCGCGGTCAGCGATCTCGACCTCGACCTGCTTGATCGTGACCGCGTCGTCGTTGATGCCGAGCACGCAGGCCGCCTCGCAGGGGGCGGGGCACAGCCGGCCGGTGAACTCCGGGAAGTTGTTGGTGGCGTGCAGTCGCTCGGACGCCTCGGACCAGTCGTCCTTCCAGACCAGGTCGTTCCACTCGGGGATGAGGTTCCCGAGCGGGCAGCCGTTGTGGCAGAAGGGGATGCCGCAGTCCATGCATCGCGCCGCCTGGTCGTGCAGGTGGTCGGCCGGGAAGTCCTCGTAGACCTCCTTCCAGTCGCGGATGCGGACGTCCACCGGCCGCCGCTTCGGCAGCTCGCGGGTGTGCTCGAGGAAGCCCTTGGGGTCGGCCATGTCAGCTCCTGCTCGCGGCGGCCATGACGGCCGCGTCGACGTCGGTACCGGCCTCGCGCGCCTCTTCCATCGCGTCGAGCACCTTCTTGTAGTCGCGCGGCATCACCTTGGTGAAGCGCGCGGGCCAGGCCTGGTCGGCCAGAAGTGCCTGCGCCACGGCCGATCCCGTCTCGGCCAGGTGGTCGGTCAGCATCTCGCGAAGCGTCTCGACGTCGCCCTCGGACAGCTCCTCGAGGTCCACCATCTCGCCGTTCACCTTGGCGACGTCGAGGTCGAGCAGGTAGGCCACCCCGCCGCTCATGCCGGCCGCGACGTTGCGGCCGGTCGGTCCGAGGATGGCCACGCGGCCGCCGGTCATGTACTCGCAGGCGTGGTCGCCCACGCCCTCCACGACGGCCGTCGCGCCGGAGTTGCGGACGCAGAAGCGCTCGCCCACCCGCCCGCGGACGAACAGCGAGCCACCGGTCGCGCCGTAGAGCAGCGTGTTGCCGGCGATGACGTTGTCCTCCGCGGCGAAGGTCGCCGCGTCGTCGGGGCGTACGACGACCCGCCCGCCGGACAGGCCCTTCCCGACGTAGTCGTTCGCGTCCCCGTGCAGCCGCAGCACGATGCCGCGCGGCAGGAACGCGCCGAACGACTGGCCGGCCGAGCCGTAGAGGTCGATGTCGATCGTGCCCTCGGGCAGGCCCTTGCCGCCGTAGCGGCGGGTGACCTCGGCGCCCAGCATGGTGCCGACGGTCCGGTTGACGTTGCGGACCGGGCCGTCGATGTGCACCTGCAGTCCGTCGGTGAGCGCCTTCTCCGACAGCTCGATCAGCCGGTTGTCGAGGGCGTCCGCGAGGCCGTGGTCCTGCTCGACGACCTGGGTCAGCGGCGTGCCGGCGGGCAGGTCCGGCTGGTGCAGGATCGGTGACAGGTCGAGGCCGGCGGCCTTCCAGTGGTCGATCGCCTTGCGGGTGTCGAGCACCTCGGTGTGGCCGATCGCCTCCTGCAGCGACCGGAAGCCGAGCTCGGCGAGGATCTCGCGGACCTCCTGCGCGATGTACTCGAAGAACGTCACGACGTACTCCGCCTTGCCGGAGTACTTCTTGCGCAGCTCGGCGTTCTGGGTGGCGACACCCACCGGGCAGGTGTCGAGGTGGCAGACGCGCATCATGATGCAGCCGCTGACGACCAGCGGGGCCGTGGCGAAGCCGTACTCCTCGGCACCGAGCAGCGCGCCGATGACGACGTCGCGGCCGGTCTTCAGCTGCCCGTCGACCTGCACGACGATGCGGTCGCGCAGCCCGTTGAGCAGCAGCGTCTGCTGCGTCTCGGCCAGGCCGAGCTCCCAGGGCGAGCCGGCGTGCTTCAGCGAGGTCAGCGGTGAGGCGCCGGTGCCGCCGTCGTGACCGGAGATGAGCACGACGTCGGCGTGCGCCTTGGAGACGCCCGCGGCGACGGTGCCGACGCCGACCTCGGCCACCAGCTTGACGTGGATCCGCGCGTTCTTGTTGGCGTTCTTGAGGTCGTGGATGAGCTGGGCGAGGTCCTCGATCGAGTAGATGTCGTGGTGCGGCGGCGGGGAGATCAGGCCGACGCCCGGCGTCGAGTGCCGCGTCTTGGCGATGTACGGGTTGACCTTCGGCCCCGGCAGCTGACCGCCCTCGCCGGGCTTGGCGCCCTGCGCCATCTTGATCTGGATGTCGTCGGCGTTGACGAGGTACTCGCTGGTGACGCCGAAGCGACCGGACGCCACCTGCTTGATAGCCGAGCGACGCGCGGGGTCGTACAGCCGCTCCGGGTCCTCTCCGCCCTCACCGGTGTTGCTGCGGCCGCCGAGCTGGTTCATCGCGATCGCGAGCGTCTCGTGTGCCTCGGGGCTGATCGAGCCGAGCGACATCGCGCCCGTGTTGAAGCGCTTCACGATCTCGGAGACCGGCTCGACCTCGTCGATCGGCACCGGGGTGCGGTCGGCCGCGAAGTCGAACAGCCCGCGCAGCGTGCCCGCCCTGGCGGACAGCTCGTCCACCCGGGCG
>SCTD01000397.1 GCA_004299215.1 Frankiales bacterium
GCGAAGCCCTCCCAGGACTTCTTCGGCGAGACGGTCGGCGCCATCGGGTGCCTGCCGAACAGCACACCCGCGGCGTAGCCGCCGACGTCGGAGCAGACCACCACCGCGATGAACGCGGTCACCCGCCGCGGTCCGTCCGCCGGGATCGCCAGCAGCGCGCAGAAGCCGGCGAGGAACGGCACGTAGGTCGCGGTGAAGGTGGAGGCGGCGACGTCGCGCAGGAACCCCTCCGCGGGGTCGGCCATCCGCCAGGCGAGGCACGCGAGCACTGTGAGCACCAGGCCGAGGAAGAGCGCCTCCGCGCCCTCACGGTAGGCGAGCACGATCGTCGCGGCCCCGCCGATGAGCAGCGGCGGCAGGGGCGGGAGCGCGCCCAGCAGCCGCAGCGACTTGACGATCTCCCAGGTGCCGATCGTCACGGCGACGACCAGCACGCCGATGAACGCCCAGCGCCACGGCGAGTAGAGCGGGGCGATGATCAGCGCGCCGAGCGTGAGCCCGACGGCGATCGCCGCCGGCAGGTTGCGGCCGGCCCGACCGGGCTGGCGCTTGCCGGGCGCCCCCTCGGGAGGGGCCGGAGCGGTCTCGACGGCAGGGATCTCCATCAGACCTCGAGCAGCTCGGCTTCCTTGTGCTTGAGCAGCTCGTCGACGTGCGCGACGTACTGCGCCGTCGTCTTCTCCAGCTCCTTCTCGGCGCGCGCGACCTCGTCCTCGCCCACGTCGCCGTCCTTGCCGAAGCGGTTGAGCTCCTCCATCGCCTTGCGGCGGATGTTGCGGATCGAGATGCGCGCGTCCTCGGCCTTGGCCCGCGCGACCTTGATGAACTCGCGGCGCCGCTCCTCGGTGAGCTGCGGGAAGACGATGCGGATGATGGTGCCGTCGTTGGTCGGGTTGACGCCCAGGTCGGAGTCGCGGATCGCGCGCTCGATCACGCCGAGGGACGCCTTGTCGTACGGGCTGATGACCGCCATCCGGGGCTCGGGCACCGTCAGCGACGAGAGCTGGTTGATGGGCGTCATCGCGCCGTAGTAGTCCACGACGATCTTGTTGAACATCGCCGGTGTCGCCCGCCCGGTGCGGATGCCGCCGAAGTCCTCCTTCGCGACCGACACCGCCTTCTCCATCTTCTCCTCGGCGTCGAGGAGGGTCTCGTCGATCACTGCGCGTCTCCGGTTCCGTTGCTCACGAGGGTGCCGATCTTCTCACCGCGGACCGCTCGCCCGATGTTGCCGTCCTCCTGCAGAGCGAACACGATGATCGGCAGGTTGTTCTCCATGCAGAGGCTGAACGCGGCGGCGTCGGCCACCTTGAGGTCCTTGGACAGCACCTCGGCGTAGGTGACCGCGTCGAACTTCACCGCGTGGGGGTTCTTGCGCGGGTCGTCGTCGTAGACGCCGTCGATCGACTTGGCCATCAGCAGCACCTGGCAGCCGATCTCGAGAGCCCGCTGCGCCGCGACCGTGTCGGTCGAGAAGAACGGCATGCCGGCGCCGGCGCCGAAGATGACGACGCGCCCCTTGTCCAGGTGCCGCATGGCCCGGCGCGGGATGTACGGCTCGGCGACCTGCCCCATGGTGATCGCGGTCTGCACGCGGGTGTCGACGCCCTGCTGCTCCAGCAGGTCCTGCAGCGCCAGGCAGTTCATCACCGTGCCGAGCATGCCCATGTAGTCGGCGCGGGCGCGGTCCATGCCGCGCTGGGCGATCTCCGCCCCGCGGAAGAAGTTGCCGCCGCCGACGACGATCGCGACCTGTGTGCCCTCGCGGACGACGTCGCGGATCTGCCGCGCGATGTCGGCCACGACGTCGAGGTCGAGGCCGACGGCTCCCCCGCCGAAGACCTCGCCGGAGAGCTTGAGCAGCACTCGCTCGTACCGCGAGGAGGCCGCCTCCCTGTCAGTGCTCACGGGGTGGCGGCCTCCTCGGTCGTACGGCGTGCTGCGGTCGGGGCGAACCTAGCGCTAGGCCCTGCTGCTAGGCCTGCCCCACCTTGAACCGGACGAAGCCGTTCAGCGTCACGCCGGCCTCCTCGAGCACCTTGCCGACGGTCTTCTTGTTGTCCTTGGCGAAGGCCTGCTCGAGCAGGACCTGCTCCTTGAAGAAGCCGTTGACGCGACCCTCGACGATCTTCGGGAGGGCGCCCTCGGGCTTGCCCTCCTCCTTCGCGGTGGCCTCGGCGATCTCGCGCTCCTTGGCGACGACGTCCTCGGGGACCTCGTTGCGCGACACGTAGGTCGGGGAGAAGGCGGCGATGTGCTGCGCGACGTCCTTGGCGACGTCGGCGTTCTCGGCGGACAGCTCGACGAGCACGCCCAGCTGCGGCGGCAGGTCGGGGTTGGTGCGGTGCAGGTAGCTGCCGACGTAGGCACCCTCGAAGGTCGCCACCCGGCGGACCTCGATCTTCTCGCCCATCGAGGCGTTGGCGTCGTTCAGCACGTCGTTCAGCGGCCGGCCGTCGACCTCGACGCCGGAGACGTCGTTGCTGCCGAAGGCGGCCTCGACGACCTTGTCGGCCAGCTCGATGAACTTCGCGCTCTTGGCGACGAAGTCGGTCTCGCAGTTCAGCTCCAGCAGGGTGCCCTTGGTGGTGCCCTCGAGCTTGACGACGACCAGGCCGTTGGAGGCAGCCCGGCCCTCGCGCTTGGCGACGCCCTTGAGGCCCTTGATGCGGAGCTGCTCGACGGCCTTGTCGTAGTCGCCGTCGGCCTCGACGAGGGCGTTCTTGCAGTCGGTCATGCCCGCGCCGGTCGCCTCGCGGAGCCGCTTGATGTCCGCGGCGGTGATGGAAGCCATGTGTGAGTTCTCCTGGTGGAAGGGGACGTGCGGCGGCGGCGCGCAGAGGAGACCCAGCTGAGGGTCTCTCCGGGGCGCCGCCGGCCGAACGGGCGGGCTACTGCTGGGGGGTGTCGGTCTCCGCGGCGGGAGCGGCTTCGGTGCCGGGC
>SCTD01000398.1 GCA_004299215.1 Frankiales bacterium
CGCCCAGGTGCAGCAGCACCAGGGCGCCGTCGCGCTGCTCGCCTCCTACCGCACCGGGCTCAAGCTCGCGATGTGGCACTCGCTGCTGCTCTACGGCCTCTACAACGCCCAGCTCGTCCCGGACGGCGCCGACCGAGGCGTCCTCGACGCGACCGGCACGACGCTCGGCGGCAGCGCCCCCGAGAGCGAGCAGCTCGCCGTCTTCATCACCGTGCTCTGGCTGATCGCGATCTCGACCTCGGCGCTGTCGGCCATCAACGAGCGCGAGCTGCGCCGCCGCCGCGGGGACCTCGAGGCACTGACCGACCTGGCCGAGTCGCTCGAGCGCGCCGTCGACAGCAGCAACATCGCGCGCTCGCTGCTGGACTCGGTGGTCGACACCTTCGGCTTCCCGCGCGGCGTGGTGCTGGCCGGTCCGGAGGGCCAGCTGCCGGTGCTCGCGTCCTTCGGGCTCGACGAGATGACCGCGCGCCGGCCGGGCCGGCCGGGGCGCAGCGCCGTCGTGGACGAGGCGCACCGCAGCCACTCGACGCTGCTCGTGCGCAACCTCGACGTCGAGTCCGACCCGTGGCTGACCTCACTGATGCCGGACGCGGTGAACCTCGTCGTCGTCCCGCTGTCGGCGGAGGGCCGCCCGCTCGGCGCCCTCGTGCTCGAGCAGTCCGACCTCGCCGGTGGACGCATCCAGCGCCGGGTGGTGTCCGGCCTCGAGCGCTCCGCGTCGTACGCCGCACTGGCGCTGCGCAACGCCTGGCTGCTGGAGCAGGTCCAGCGGCTGGCCGCGACCGACGGCCTCACCAAGATCGCCAACCGGCGCACCTTCGAGTCCACCCTCGAGCGCGAGATCGCCCGCGCGACGCGCAGCGCCGAGCACGTCAGCCTGGTCATGGTCGACATCGACCACTTCAAGTC
The DNA here is from genome assembly GCA_004299215.1 of Frankiales bacterium. GTDB lineage: Bacteria > Actinomycetota > Actinomycetes > Mycobacteriales > SCTD01 > SCTD01. The sequence continues at coordinate 913 of SCTD01000398.1, forward strand.
GCTCAACGACACGCACGGCCACCAGGCGGGCGACGAGGTGCTCCGCAACGTCGCGGCCGCGCTCGCCATCGAGTGCCGCGACTTCGACACTCCCGCCCGCTACGGCGGTGAGGAGTTCGCCGTCGTCCTCCCCGGTTGCGGGCCGGAGGAGGCGTTCGGGATCGCCGAGCGGCTGCGGGCCGCGGTGGCCGCGGCGCCGTCCGTCGTACCCATCACCGCCAGCGCGGGCGTCGCGACGTTCCCCGGTCAGGCCGGCGACGCCGACACGCTCGTCCGCGCCGCCGACGACGCGCTCTACGAGAGCAAGCGCGCCGGCCGGAACCAGACCACCTCGTCGCAGGGCGTGCCGCCCGAGGCCCAGGTGGACGCGCTGCTCCGCCGCGCCGTCTACCAGCGACTGGGGCGCCAGCCCGCGGACGAGCACGCGTCGGAGGCGCCGTCACCCCGCGGCTCGTCCTCCTGACTCAGGCGGGGGAGGCGGTCTCGGGCGCGCGGTCCACGACGGCCTGCACGTCCTCGGGCTCCTGCGCGTCCGGAGCGTCCTGGCCGACGACCCGGCCGACCACGTAGGCGACGGCCGCTCCGGCAGCGGCCCCGACGACGGCCGCGGCGACGGCCCACGGCCAGCGGCGCACCGCCACCGGCGGGCCGACGCGCCCGCCGCGCAGGGCTTCCAGCGCGGCGCCGCCGCGCACCAGTGAGGCGTCCACGACCTCGCCGAGCACCTGCGCGACCTCGCTGCCCGCGTCCTCGACCCGTCGCGCCACGTCGTACGCCATGTCGTCCTCCCGCTCGTCGACCCCGGTCGTCCCTGTCGTCCGTCCTGGGGCACAGCCTGCCACCGGGTGACCCGGGTGATGCGTGCGAGACTCGACCCTGTCCTCAGCCACCTCGACGAAGGAGCCCGCCGCGTGGCCAGCGAGCTGTACGCCACCCTCACCACCACCCTCGGCCCGGTCCGGGTGAAGCTCTTCCCCGACCACGCGCCGAAGACGGTGAAGAACTTCGTCGGCCTGGCCGACGGCACCGGCGAGTGGACCGACCCCAAGTCCGGCAAGAAGGGCGACGGCTCCCTGTACGCCGGCACGGTCTTCCACCGCGTCATCAGCGGCTTCATGATCCAGGGCGGTGACCCGCTGGGCACCGGCACCGGCGGCCCGGGCTACCGCTTCCAGGACGAGTTCCACCCCGAGCTGCGCTTCGACCGGCCCTACCTGCTCGCGATGGCCAACGCCGGTCCCGGCACCAACGGCAGCCAGTTCTTC
>SCTD01000399.1 GCA_004299215.1 Frankiales bacterium
GCCGCAGGTCGCGGATCACGTGCGACGTGAAGAAGTTGAGGTAGATCAGCGCCGCCACCGCGGCCGTCGCCCACGGCCGGTAGCCGGTGATGCGGAGGTCGAGGCGGCGCCAGGCCTGGCAGACGTACGACCCGACAGCCGCGTACATGAACCCGCTGTAGAGCGGAACCCCTCCGACGGCGGCGATCCCGGTGTCGGGGTAGGACCACGACCCCTGGTCCACCTTCCAGAGCTCGAGGGCGAGCCCGACCAGGTGGAAGCCGAAGATCACGGCGACCTCGCGACCGGTCTCCCAGCCGGCGAGCCACAGCCCGAGAGTGACTGCCAGGCACCAGATCAGCAGCGCGTCAGCGGGACTGCCCGGCAGCGGCACGAGCCGCACCAGCGCGAGTCCGACGAAGAACAGCACCGCGAACAGGCAGCACTGCGCCTCGACCCAGGCGAACCGGAGCAGCTGGCGCACGGCGACGACGGTAAGGGGCCGCCCGGTGGGAGGCTGCGCGGATGACGAGCGCGGAGGACGTGCTGCTGGCTGCGCGGGAGTCCTTGCTGGGCGAGGGCTCGGTGACGGACGGCTGGTACGGCGAGAGCGTCGAGCTCGAGGAGGGCCGGCTGCTGGTCGGCTTCCGTTGGAAGCACCTTCCGTACCGCTTCGCCGTCCGCATCGACCTGGACGACCTGGACGAGGGCGTCTGGACCGGTGAGCCGGTGAGCACGGCCGAGGGGTGGGTCGACGACCTGGCCGGCCTTCTCATGGAGGAGCTCGACACGGGCGGTGCCGCCTGGCTCCCCCGGGTCGTGCGGAACGGGCTCGTCGAGCTGGACCTCGACGCACCCCGCGTAGGTCAGGTGCCGCCCGGGACCACGGCGGAGTACCACGTCAGCGACCGCAGCATCGACGGCGCCTGGTTCGTGCAGGAGCAGGGCCTGGACGTGGCGCCTGCCGTGGACGCGGCCGGCCGCGGCGAGCTGATGGCCTGGTGGGTCGCCTACGTCAACGACAGCCGAGCACTGCCTCTGGTCGCGCAGCTCGTCGTCACCGGTGCCGGCGCCGAGGCACAGCTGGCGCACGTGGAGCTCCGCCACGACGTGCCGGACGCCGTGGTGGCCGAGACGGTCTACCTCGCGGTGTGGGCTGCGGCCTGCGAGGGCGTACGACGCGTCAGCTGCCACTGGGACCACCCCGCGCTGGAGCTCGCCGGGCTGCGGCGCGACGGCGGCGGGTGGGCCTGGCGGGCTGACGACCCCGTGCTGTCTCCCCCGGAGGTGCCAAACGACACCCGCCGGGACGGCGCGGCATGACCGAAGGCCGCGAGCTGCTCGCCGTACTGGTCGCCCTCGAGCCCCTCGACGACCCCTCTGGGACACGGGCAAAGTGGACCTCGGCTACATCGCCAGCGGCATGGGCGGTCGGCACCACCGAACCGGGCCGGCTCACAGCCTGGGACAGCAGTCACAGCAGACTGCCCGAGCGGCCTGCCAGCGAGCGGCGACGAGGCCGAGAGCTGTAGCCCACGCGAGATTCCGCCGGCCTCCGCGCACGCAGTGCGAGATCGCCCAGCACGACGACGGTGGCGCTCAGGCGCACGAAGAGGACCACAGGGTCGACAGCGGCAGCGCCCACAGCCGATCTCCGAACGGCAGGGCGTTGGCGCCTGTGTACAGGACGACCCCGCTCGTCAATCGACTCCCGAGCTTGTCGCGTAGGAACGTCAGGCCCCTGAAGTCCTCACTGCGGACCGTGCTGGAGGCCTTGACCTCGATGCCTGCGACGTTGCGATCGGCGTCCTCAACGATGAGGTCGACCTCGCGGCCATCGCGGTCGCGGAAGTGGAACAGGCTTGCGTCGACGTCTGACCACGCGAGCTGACGGCGCAGCTCGCCGGCGACAAGGGCCTCGAACAGGTCGCCTGCGACGTCGCTCGCCACGCCCGGCGACATCGCGGCTGGGGTGACGTTGTTCAGTCGGGCCGCCAATCCGGTGTCCAGCAACGCGACCTTGGCCCGGCCGGTCACCCGCCCGGTCAGGTTGTTGCCCCACGCCGGGATCTGATGGATCAGGTAGAGGGTCTCGAGCAGGTCCAGGTACCCGGGCAGGCTGGTCTCGGGGATGGCAGCGCCCGTTGCCAGCCGCGCCTTGACGAGCTCACCGGCGTTGTTCGCCGCGAGCAACCTGACCAGCGTCGGCAGCCGGTCCAGGTGGGCGAGGCGGCTCACGTCGCGGGCGTCACGGCTGACGATGCGCTGCAGGTAGTTGTCGAACCACGCGTTGCGTCGCCGACCCGTGCGTTGCATCGGTTCGGGGTAGCTGCCCGTGCACAGGATGTCGAGGTAGTCCGGACGGGTCAGCGTTGCCGGCCGGGCTGCCAGCTCCGCGTGGTCACCGGCCATCAACCGGTCCACGAAGTCCTCGCGCCGACCGGCCAGCTCACCGCGGCTCAACCCGTAGAGGACGACGGTCTCTGCTCTGCCGGCCAGGCTCTCCTGGGTGCCGGGGAGGTCCAGCAAGTTCGCCGATCCGGTGATCAGGAAGCGGCCAGGCCGACGGTCCTGCTCCACGGCGTCCTTCATCGCCCGCACCAGCTCCGGAGCACGCTGGACCTCGTCGATGCCGAGCAAGCCGCTGCTCTGACGAACGAACCCGTCCGGGTCCGATCGCGCGGCCTCGTAGACCGCTGTCGCGTCGAGGCTCAGCAACCGGGCGTCACGGCCTGCGAGGACCTGCCGAGCCAACGTGCTCTTCCCGACCTGGCGGGCGCCCTGCAGGACGGTGATCGGCGTGTCCGCGAGGGTCTGCTCGACCAGCTCCTGCGCGAACCTGGGCAGCATGCCGCGCCCGTCACCCGGTGGGTTCATCGCCGCACGGTACCTGCTCCGGCGCAGGAGAACCCCGGTGAAGTCGCGGATTCGCGGAGATCATCTCGCGGATTCGCGGTCACTGGGTCGCGGATTCGCGGCCACGCTCGTGCCAGCGGCGTGCCATGTCGGGACGTACCGTGCGACGCCGCCAGCGACCACTGGGAGCCAAGGCAAAGACGGGGGTTTTCTGTGTCTTGACGACCCCACGGGCCCTCTGGAGGCAAACCTGCTGGTCAGGGCTCCCCCATCTGGACTTGAACCAGAAACCCTGCGATTAACAGTCGCATGCTCTGCCAATTGAGCTATGGGGGACCGCGCCGGCGTGCCGGCTGCGAGCACAGAGACTAGCGCACGGCCCCGCTCGGCCGAGCGGGTCGACCGACCTCCACAACCGATCGTGGGGTCGCCTCTCCGTAGATCGGCTGTGGGGGATGGGAGCCGCTTCCGCCCTCGGCCCCCTCCCCGACCGATCAGCAGCCCGGCAGCCCCAGCCCCCGCAAGATCGGTTGTGGGGAGCTCTGGCCAACGGCCGGACAGGGCGCCCGAGATGACCGAGACTGTCCTCATGCTGACCGTCGCCGAGCGCGTGCTCTCCGCGGCCGTGGTCAGCGTGCTGCTCGCCGGCACGGTGAGCGCCGGTGCGGTCGAGCGGCCCCCCGTCGCCGCCCCCGTGAAGGCCGCACCCAGCCTCGCGCCGAGCAGCCCGAGCCCCAGCCCGACGACCGCGGAGCCCAGCCCGGAGCCGAGCCCGCAGGCCGCGCCCAAGAAGAAGGCCTCGCTCCTGCCGCCCGCCGTCGGCCCGGAGAAGCCGCAGGCCGGCTGCCCTGTCCCCCGGCGCCCCAACCTGCCCGGCCGGAAGCCCACGCCGCGCAAGCCGCCGATCGTCGCCGAGGCGGCCCTGCCGGAGCCCGTCGCCACCAGCGGCAAGGCGGCCAGCCTCTACCCGCTGTCCGGCAAGGGGCTGTGGGTCACCAACTTCAAGGAGACCCCGGTCGACACGGAGGCCATCGTCGCGAAGGCGAAGGCCGCCGGGCTGCGCAACATCTGGGTCCGGACCGGTGGCCGGCAGGGCTACTACGGCCACCAGTTCCTGCCCGAGCTCGTCCCCGCCGCGCACGCCGCCGGCCTGGCGGTCGTCGCCTGGGACTTCCCCTACCTGTCCGACCCGGTGGCCGACGCACTCCGCGCCAAGCAGGCCTTCGCCGACGGCATCGACGCCTTCGCCCCCGACATCGAGACCGCGGCCGAGGGGACGTACGCCACCGCTCCCCGCGTTGCGCTCTACCTGTCGCTGGTGCGAACCTACGCCGGCGACAAGCCGATCGCCGCGACCGTCCCCCGGCCGACCCCGCAACGACGGAAGTCCTTCCCCTACAAGGCCTTCGTGCCGTACGCCGACCTGTTCGCGCCGATGGTCTACTGGTCCTGCAACGAGCCGGGGGCGCTCGTGAAGCAGTCCCTGTCCGAGCTCGGAGCGCTGCTCCCCGTGCACCCCGTCGGCCAGGGCTACGACATGGGCGAGGAGGGCGGCCGCCGCGGCGTGCCGACCCGCGCCGAGACCTGGCGCTTCCTCGACGTCGCCAAGCGCGGCGGCGCTGTCGGCGCCAGCCTCTGGACCGTCGAGCGGATGGGCGCCGCACAGCTCGACGCGCTGACCGCCTACCCCTGGCCGGGGCGCTACACCGGAGCCGGGTGAGTCGCACGGTTCTGCCGGGGTAGGAGGGGGTCAGGCCAACGACCGACCCCCTGGAGGCACCCCGTGTTCAAGAAGCTCACCCTCGCAGCGGCCGCAGGCGCCGGCTACGTCCTGGGCGCCCGCGCCGGCAAGGAGCGCTACCGCCAGATCGAGGCGAAGTTCCGCGAGCTGGCCGGCAAGCCGGCCGTGCAGGACGCCACCGCCTCGCTGAAGGAGACGGCCGCCGGTGTCGCCGACACCGCCAAGGCGACCGTGAACGAGAAGGTCGAAGCCGTCACCGACAAGACCAAGGACAAGTCCAAGGAGAAGGACACCGTGGTCGACCTGGGCACCGGCGCGAACACCGGCGCCACGATGGCCGGCGCCGCCCCGAGCGGCTCCGCGCCCGACATCACACGCCCCTGAGGTCTGACCCGCTTGCCACGGGGTACTGCCGCTCAGCAGTTCCCTGACCCGAACGGAAGGATCCACGATGGGCACCGTCGCGCACTACCTCGAGGTCAACGCTCCCGCCGACCAGTGCTACGCCTGGTGGCGCGGCCTGACGAACCTGCCGCAGATCATGCCGGACGTGAAGAAGGTCGTCCCGGCCGACGGCAGCACGCAGAAGACCCACTGGGAGGTCGCCGGTCCCCTCGGCAAGACCGTCGAGTGGGACGCCACCATCGTCGAGGACGTCCCCAACACGCGCATCGCGTGGGCGACCGAGGACAGCAGCGGGCTGGACGTGAAGAACGCCGGCGCCGTCCGCTTCGACGACCACGGCGGCACGACCGGCGTCGAGGTCAGCCTGCAGTACGACCCGCCGGCCGGGGTGCTGGGCGACGCCGTCGCGAAGCTCTTCGCCGACCCGCAGGACAAGGTCGAGAAGGCGCTCGAGGCGTTCAAGTCCACGATCGAGGCAGCCACGCCGACCCGCTAGTCCCGGACCGCAGCACGAGGGCCGTCTCCCCCGAGGCGGCCCTCGGCCGTCCCACCCCTTCGGAAGGAACCCCATGACCGCGCGCATCCCCGAGAAGCCCTCCGAGCACGAGGCCGAGGGCGTCCCGGACCCCGGCTACGCCGACCTCGGCCAGCTCGAGGCCGGCGGCAGCGAGGGCACCACGGAGCCGCCGCACGACGCGCCGCTCGCCGTCGACGACTTCGGCACCACCGCTCGCGAGGTGCACGACGGCGAGCCCCTCGACGGCCGGCTGTCCCGCGAGGAGCCGGACGTGCTCACCGCAGCCGGTCAGGACGCCGACGAGAGCGCGGGCGCCGACACGCCCTTCGACGAGCGCGCCGGGCAGGGCGTCGGCCGGCTGGTCGAGCCGGACGAGGGCGCCCGCTCGGACACCGAGGCCGACCTGACCGCCCGGGACGTCGGCACCGACCTCGGCGGCTACTCCGCCGAGGAGGCGGCCATGCACGTCGAGCCCGAGGTCTAGGACCCGGCCGTGGTGCGCCTCACGCGCGTCTCCTGCTCCGGTCCCGGCATCCGCCGGGTCCGCAGCGGCAAGGGATTCCGGTACGTCGACTCCGCAGGCACGCCCGTCAAGGACGCCGAGACGCTCCGGCGCATCCGCGAGCTGGTGATCCCGCCGGCCTGGGAGGACGTCTGGATCTGCGCGGTCCCGAACGGCCACGTCCAGGCGACCGGGGTGGACGCGCGCGGCCGCCGGCAGTACCGCTACCACGACGCCTGGCGCCTCCAGCGGGATCTCGAGAAGCACGACCGGATCCTCGACTTCGCTGCCCGGCTGCCGGCCGCCCGCGAGCGGATGCGCGCGGACCTGCAGGGCGACGGGCTGACCCGCACCCGGGTGCTGGCCTGCGCCGTGCGGCTGCTCGACCTGGGCTTCTTCCGCATCGGCGGGGAGCAGTACGCCGCGGAGAACTCGTCGTACGGCCTGGCGACCCTGCTCAAGGAGCACGTCAGCGTGAACCGGGCCGGCGAGATCACGCTGGAGTTCCCCGGCAAGAGCGGCAAGCTCTGGCAGCGCTCGCTCGCCGAGCCGGAGGTGTGCGAGGTCGTCGCCGCCCTGAGACGGCGGCGCGGAGGAGGGCCGGAGCTGCTGGCCTACCGGGCCGGCAGCGGGGACTGGGTCGACGTGAAGAGCACCGACATCAACGGCTACCTGCGCGAGGTCACCGGCGGCGAGGACACCGCGAAGGACTTCCGCACCTGGTCGGCCACGGTCCTCGCCGCGATCGGGCTGGCCGTCTCCACGCACGCCGAGAGCGCGACCGCCCGCAAGCGCGCCGTGACGCGGGTGGTGAAGGAGGTCGCCGACAAGCTCGGCAACACCCCGGCGGTCTGCCGCTCCAGCTACATCGACCCACGGGTGATCGACCTCTACGACGACGGCGTCACCATCGCCCGCGACCTGGAGGTGCTCGGCGAGGACGCGCGGTACGGCTCCCCCGCCTTCCAGGGTGCGATCGAGGACGCCGTGCTGCGGCTGCTGCGCGCCCCCGCGGAGCCGGTGCGGCTCGCGGGCTGAGGCCGGGAGTCGCCCGCCGCGGGCCGACTCGTCGTACCGTTTGGTGGTGACCCGTCCCCCTCTGGCCGGCCTCACCGCCGCGCTGGTGGGGATCCTGCTCCTCCCGGCGCCACCTGCCCTGGCCGCCGGCACGCCGCCGCAGCGCACCTGGCACGCCGACCAGGCGCGGGTGCCGGACGCGCGCGCGGCCGGCAGGGACGGGCGCAACGTCGTCGTCGCCGTGCTGGACAGCTGGGTCGACCGCGCGCACAAGGACTTCGAGGGCCGCGTGCTGGCCGGTGCAGACTGCGTCGGCGGGACCTGCACCGACGGCCCTGCGCCGACCGACCAGTGCGACCACGGCACACACGTCGCCGGGACCATCGCGTCGTCGTCGTTCGGCGTGGCACCGAGGGCGACCGTGCTGCCGGTGCGCGTGCTGGCGTACGACACCTCGTCCGGGGAGTGCGTCGGCAAGCCCGACGACGTCGCGGCGGGGATCCGCTGGGCCGTGCGGAACGGCGCCCGGGTGCTCAACCTGTCGCTCGGTCCCGACGTGCCGGGGCTGTCGTCGTCCTCGGCCATCCCGGCCGCCGTCGACGAGGCGGCCGAGGCCGGCGTCGTCGTCGTCTTCAGCGCCGGCAACGCGAGCCTGCCGGTCACGGACTCCTACGGCGGCTCGGCGATGATCGTGGCGGCGACCGGCCGGGACGGGCAGCTCGCGTCGTACAGCCAGCGCGGCGCCGGCGTGGACGTCGCCGCGCCGGGCGGCGACCCGGACACCCCCGACGTCTGCTCCCAGGCGGACTGCGTGACCTCGCTCTACCCGGGCAACCGCTACTCCGTCGCGGCCGGCACGTCGATGGCAGCCCCGCACGTCAGCGGCATCGCCGCCCTGCTCATCGGTCAGAACCCGACCCGCTCGCGCACCAACGTCATGGACCGGATCCTCAGCACCGCCCGGCCGCTGGCCTCGGCCGGGCGCGGACTGGTCGACGCCCGCGCGGCGCTCGGCGCCACCAGCAGCCCGCCCCCGACGAACGCCCAGTCGTCGCAGCCGCCGGCGCCGGTGTCCCCGCGACCGGCGCGCACCGAGGCGAGCCCGGCGTCGACACCGCGGCCCACCACGGCGTCGTCGCCCCGGCCGCCGGTGGCGGTCAGCCTGCCGCCGCTGCCGTCGCCGTCGCCGGTGGACTCGCCGAGCGCGGGGCCGCTGCCGCAGGCGGCTCCCCCGAGCCGGGCCCCGTCACCGGGCGAGCCGGAGCGGGTGCCCGCCTGGCTGTCCGCGCTCGCCACGGCGCTGGTCGTCGGGTCGGGCAGCGCGACGGTGCTCACCGCGCGACGGCGCTAGCCGATCGTCCGGCGGGCGTCGGCGAGCAGCGCCTCGGCCTGCGCCCGGGTCTGCGGGTCGTCCGGGTCGGTCCCGGCGTCGAAGACCAGCTGCCAGTCGAGGGCGTCCTGCCCGGGACGCCGCCGGCCGACGATGCGGACGCCACCGCTCGGGTGGAGCCGGACGTGGTTGGTCCAGGCGACGCTCGCTGTGACCGACGTGCGCACGACGTCGGCGAGGTCCGCCTCGTCGGCCAGCTCGACCTGCCACCGCGCGCCGGCGCCGTCGACCGACGCGACCTTGGAGATGCCCAGCACCGGCCGCTTCCAGGTCGCCCGCTCCACGTCGTGCCAGTCGATCCGGCCGGAGCGCGGCAGGTGCAGGCCGAGGTCGGTCGCGACCACCGCGTCGCCGAGGGTGGTGACGCCCCACGCCCGGCGCCGCTCCCCCGGCTCGAGGGCCACCGCCTTCACGACGTCCGGGACCGGGCGGCGGCGCAGGCGGGAGAGCACGGGTGCAGCCTAGAGCTCGCATCCCCTGCGTTCTCGTACGCCTGAGAGCGCCGCAGCGCCCGGGAACGCAGGGGATGCGGACAGCGGGAGCCAGGGCGTACGGGCGTACGGGCTCAGCCGCCGAGGTAGTCGCGGAGCTTGGCGGCGCGGCTCGGGTGGCGGAGCTTGAGCAGCGTCTTGCTCTCGATCTGCCGGATCCGCTCGCGGGTGACCCCGAACTCCTGCCCGACCTCCTCGAGGGTGCGCGGCCGGCCGTCAGCCAGTCCGAAGCGCAGCACGATCACCTGCTTCTCCCGTTCGGACAGGTCGTGCAGGACCACCTCGAGCTGCTCCTTGAGCATCAGGAACGCCGCCGCCTCGGACGGCACCACGGCGTCGGCGTCCTCGATGAAGTCGCCGAAGTGGGAGTCGTCGGCCTCCCCGACGGGGGTGTCCAGCGAGACCGGCTCCTGGGCGAGCTTCTGGATCTCGACGACCTTCTCCGGTGGCAGGTCGAGGGCGGCGCCGAGCTCCTCCGGCGTCGGCTCGCGGCCGAGGTCCTGCAGCAGCTGGCGCTGCAGACGGACGACCTTGTTGATGGTCTCGACCATGTGCACCGGGATCCGGATGGTGCGCGCCTGGTCGGCGATCGCCCGGGTGATGGCCTGCCGGATCCACCAGGTCGCGTAGGTCGAGAACTTGAAGCCCTTGGTGTAGTCGAACTTCTCGACCGCACGGATCAGCCCGAGGTTGCCCTCCTGGATCAGGTCGAGGAACGCCATCCCGCGCCCGACGTAGCGCTTGGCGATGCTCACCACCAGGCGCAGGTTGGCCTCGACCAGGCGACGCTTGGCGAGCGTCCCGGCGACCTGCACGGCCTGCAGGTCACGGACCAGCGCCTCGGGCAGGTCCGGCTGCGTGCCGATCTTCTCCGCAGCGAAGAGCCCGGCCTCGATGGCCTTGGAGAGGTCGACCTCGTCGGCGGCGGTGAGCAGCGGCACGCGGCCGATCTCGCGCAGGTAGAGGCGCACCGGGTCGCTGGTCGGCGCCGCCGCGATCTCGGCCGGCTCGGAGGGCTCGTCGTCGGCCTCCACGACGGCGATGCCGGCGGCGGCGACCGCCTGCAGCACCCCGTCGAGCGCCTCGCTCGGCAGGTCGGCGGCGATGAGCGCAGCGTCGATCTCCTCGGCGGTGAGGACACCCGCCGCCCGCCCCGTGGCGAGCAGCGCCTGCACCTCCTCGGACCCGACAGCCAGGGTGATCTCGGCGGACAGCGGCACGGGCACCGGGACGGCGGGCAGCGCGGTCATCCCCGCTCGCCCGTCCGCCCGGCCATCAGAGGCTGCCGATCCCGCGCTCGCGCAGGGCCCGGACGGTCTGTTCCAGGCTGACCAGCTCGGCGAACAGCCGGCCGTACCGCTCCGGCTCCTCCGCCGGGTTCACCCGTTGCAGCTTCTGCTTCAGCTCCGCCGTCGCCCGCGTCGCGGCCAGCTCCTGCGCGCGGGCCAGCACCGCACCGGCGTAGCGGTCGTCGGGCTCGAGGTCGGACAGCGGTGCCTCCACCGCCAGCCGGGTGACCAGCGAGCGCACCGCGTCGTCCGGGCTCGCCTCCAGCAGGGCGGTCACCCAGGTCTCGCCGCCCGCCGCGCCGGCCGTGCCGCCGGCCTTCGCGATCACCGCGTGCACGGCCTGCAGCTCCGGCGAGGTGAAGACGTCCTCGGCCAGGGCGTCGAACTGCGGCGCGACCAGGACCGGCTGCTGCACGGCCAGCTTCGCGAGCTCCCGCTCGACGGTGACCGCCGCGGCGTCGACCGGGCGGGGGGCGGCGGACCGCCGCTGCTGCGGCGCGCGGACGTCGCCGGACAGCTCCCCGACGCGGGCCGTGACCTGCTCCACCTCCATGCCGAGCCAGCCCGCGAGACGTCGTGCGTACTCCGGGCGCAGCGCGCGGTCCTTGATCTTGGCGACCAGCGGAGCGGTGCGCTTCATCGCGGCGACCCGGCCCTCGGCGGTCTCGAGGTCGTGCTCGCCCAGCACCGACCGGATCGCGAACTCGACCAGGGGGACCCGTGCGGCCACCATGTCCCGGACCGCGACGTCCCCCCGGGCGAGCCGGAGCTCGCACGGGTCCATCCCGTCGGGGCTCACCGCGATGAAGGTCTGCGCGACGAAGCGCTGCTCCTCGCCGAACGCCTTGAGCGCCGCCTTCTGCCCGGCCGCGTCGCCGTCGAAGGTGAACACGACCTCCCCGCGCATCTCGTCCTGATCCATCAGCAGCCGGCGGATCAGCCCGATGTGGTCGGAGCCGAAGGCGGTCCCGCAGGTGGCGATCGCGGTCGGGATGCCGGCCAGGTGGCAGGCCATCACGTCCGTGTAGCCCTCGACGACGACCGCCTGCCGGCGCTTGGCGATCTCCTTCTTGGCCACGTCGAGCCCGTAGAGCACCGCGGACTTCTTGTAGATCGGCGTCTCGGAGGTGTTGAGGTACTTGGGGCCGTTGTCGTCCTCGTAGAGCTTGCGCGCGCCGAAGCCCACGACGTCGCCGGCCAGGTCCTTGATCGGCCACACCAGCCTGCCGCGGAAGCGGTCGATCGGACCGCGCCTGCCCTCGGACGCGAGCCCGCCCAGGATGAGCTCCTCCTGCGAGAACCCCTTGCTGCGCAGGTGCTTCACCAGGTTGTCCCAGCCCTGCGGCGCGTAGCCCACGCCGTACGACGCGGCCGCCGCCTGGTCGAAGCCGCGCTCGGCGAGGAACTGCCGACCGGTGACCGCCTCGGGCGAGCCGAGCTGCTCGGCGTAGAAGGCCGCGGCGAGCCGGTGCGCCTCGACCAGCCGGGTGCGCTGGGAGGCCTGCCGGCCGGCCGCCGCCGAGCCCTGCTCGTAGGTGAGGGTCACGCCGTAGCGCTGGGCCAGCCGCTCGACGGTCTCCACGAAGGACAGGTGCTCGGTGCCGCGGATGAAGCTGATGACGTCGCCGGACTCGCCGCACCCGAAGCACATGTAGTAGCCGAGCGTCGGGTTGACGTTGAAGGACGGCGTCTTCTCGTCGTGGAAGGGGCACAGCCCCTTGAGCCGCCCGCCGCCGGCGGGGCGCAGCTGCACCGACTCGCCGATGACGTCCGCGATCGGCGCCCGCTCGCGCACGAGGACCACGTCCTCGTCTCGGATGCGACCGGCCACGCGCTCTCCTGTCCTCCCGAGGCCGAGGGTCAGGTCGGCCGGGGGCCAGTCTAGGACCGAGGTCCAGGTCCGCGGGTCCCGTGCACCGTCCCGGCGTGCAGGGCTCCCGCCGCCCGGTCGGTCAGCGACGCCACCTGGTCCACGACCGCCCGCAGCCGCGCCGCGTCGTCCGGGGCGGCCCGCCACGCTGCCGCGTGGGCCGGCTCGAGCACGCCCGGCGCGCGGTCGGCGAGCAGGCCGACCAGCTCGGAGATCACCTCCCGCTCCCGGAGCTGCTCGGCCAGCACCCCCGGCCGCTGCATGACGTAGCGGGCCGTCACCGCCTTGAGCAGCGCGCACTCCGCGCGTGCCTGCGCCGGGACGACCAGGTCGGCGGCGTAGCGGGTCAGCGGCCCGTCCCCGTACGCCGCCCTGGTCGCGTCCTCGGCGGCCACGCAGAAGCGGCCGATCAGCGTGCTGGTCAGGTTCTTCAGGGCCGCCGCGGCCCCGGGCAGCCCGTCGTACGAGGGCGGCCACTCGGGGCGTGCCAGCATCTCCGCGAGCACGACCTCCAGGTCGGCGGCTGCCGCGGCGGAGTAGTGCCGGGCCGCCAGCTCCGCGAGGGCGACCTGCTCGTCTGGCTCCCGCAGCCGGCCGAGGTCGACCAGCCCGGTGACGATGCCGTCCTCGAGGTCGTGCACGGAGTAGGCCACGTCGTCGGCCCAGTCCATGACCTGGGTCTCGAAGGACTGCCGCTCCCCCGGCGCCCCCTCGCGCAGCCAGCCGAAGACCGCCAGGTCGTCGGCGTAGACGCCGAACTTCTGCTGCCCGTCGCGCCGCGGCCAGGGGTACTTCGTGGCGGCGTCCAGCGCGGCCCGGGTCAGGTTGAGCCCGGCGCCCTCGACCTTCACCTCGAGCCGCGTGAGCACCCTCAGCGACTGGGCGTTGCCCTCGAAGCCGCCGCAGGCCGCCGCGGCCTCGTCGAGCGCGGTCTCGCCGTTGTGCCCGAACGGCGGGTGGCCGAGGTCGTGCGCGAGGCAGGCGGCGTCCACCAGGTCCGGGTCGCAGCCGAGCGCCGCACCGAGCTCGCGGCCGACCTGGGCGCACTCCAGGGAGTGGGTCAGCCGGGTGCGCGGCACCGCGATGCCCGGCCCGGCCGGCTCGACGACCTGGGTCTTGCCGGCCAGCCGGCGGAGCGCCCCGGAGTGCAGCACGCGGGCCCGGTCGCGGGCGAAGGGGGTGCGCCCCGGGCGCGCGCCGGTCTCGGCGACGAGCCGGGCCTGCGCGTGCTCGTCGTACGTCATCGGGCCGACTCTAGAGGCGGGCCCCCCTCGCCCGGTTCGACCTGGTGATCGCCTTCCACCTGGCTCGCTCCTCGGCGCGCAGCCGGGTGTCGGTGCGGCGGGCCTGGAAGGCGAGCTCGCGCTGGAGCTTGCGCCAGGACTCCATCCGGGCGGCGGACAGGTCGCCGGCGTCGATGCTGGCCTGCACCGCGCAGCCCGGCTCGCCGACGTGCGCGCAGTCCGCGAAGCGGCAGGCGGCCGCGAGCTCCTCCACGTCGGAGAAGGCCAGCGCCAGGCCGTCCTCCGAGCCGGCGAGCGCGACCCCGCGCAGCCCTGGGGTGTCGATGACCACGGCGCCGGACGGCAGGCGATCCATCAATTTTATTGGAA
>SCTD01000038.1 GCA_004299215.1 Frankiales bacterium
CGGCAGCCTTCCTGGGCGTGCTGGTGCTGCTCACCCGCGCGGCCGTGGTGCTCACGGTCGTCGCGATCGTCCTGCTCACCGTGGTCGCGGTCAGGCTGCTCCGGGCCGACAGCCCGGCGGTGTGCCGGCGCCTGGACGCGCTGCCACCCGACCCGCTGCGAGCCGTCAGCGCCGGCGTCGTGTTCTCCGTCAGCGGCTGCCCCGGCTGCGCCCCGGTGTCGGCCGCCGTCGGGGCCGCCGCGGCGGTCGCCGGGCCGTTGGTGTCGATGCTGGTCGTGGCGGCCTTCGTGCTCGGGCGCGCCGCGACGCTCTACGTCGCCGCCGCTGCCGGAGGCCGCTGGCTGCTGCCAGGTGACCCCATTCGGTCCCGGCGCGTCGACCAGGCCCTGGCGGCAGTGCTGTTGCTCTCCGCCGCCTACTACGCCTACCGACTCGCGACTGGTCAGGTCTTCACGACCCTGCCGGGCGAGGGCGAGCTGCTCCCCTGACTTCCTCCTACAGAATGTCATAGGATGGCGTGGTGACCGCCACCGACGGGGAATGATGGCTGCCAAGAAGAAGCGGAAGCGGCCGACGCCTCCACCACCGCCGGTTCGCACGCGACCGACGCGAGCGGCCACCGCGCCGGCAGGGCCGACCAGGCGGGAGCAGACGCGAGCAGCCCAGAGGACTCAAGACCGGCGGGACCAGTTGCGACGGCGCCTCACGACGGCCGCTCTGGTCACGGTGGTCTTGGCCGCGGTCAGCCTGTACATCTTCATCGACCGGCGTGAGGCCGCCGATCTGCGCGCCTTCCTCACGGCGGGCAGTTGCACGGTGGATACCGAGAGCGACCCGACAGCGGGGCCGGGTGCGAATCACGTGGCGAGCCCCTCGTTCCAGGTGAATCCTCCGGCAGGCGGCAACCACCTCGCTTCAGCCGCCCGCGCCGGCGTCTTCGCGGCTGCGGCGGCACCGGCGGACGGGCTGCTGGTGCACTCACTCGAGCATGGCTACATCGTCATCTGGCATGAGCCCGGACTCGCCAGTGAGCAGATGTCTCAGCTGACAGAGTTCGAGGCTGCCAACGACGGCGACGTCCTCGTTGTCGAGCGCGCCGGCATGCGAACCCCGGTAGTCGCGACGGCCTGGAACCAGCGCCTATTGTGCGGCCAGGTAGAGAAGGCGCCTCTGGACCGCTTCTTCGACGAGTACGTCGGAAAGGGTCCAGAGAAGGTCGCACGTGGTTGAAGCACGGACGGCTGTTCAGGCGCTGCAGTGACCGGTCACCGCCAGGGCCACTGGGACGGCTCCCAGCAGCCACGGCGTGATCACCATCGCGCCGGCAACTGCGCACAGTGCAGCGCGCTGGCTCACAGGCTGCTGCTGCGAGGGCTCGGCCAGCCGCAACGCCCGCGCGACCGTTCGGCTGCCGTTCACGGCGAGTCCGGGGGTGGCTGCCCCAGGGGCACCCAGGCGGAGGAGCGCAGTGAGGAGCGCCTCCCGGTCAAACTCGCGGCAGGCGCGGTCGTCAGCCGCCATCTCCACCAGCGTGGCAACCTCTGCACGCAGGGCCCGCAAAGGAGCAAGAGGGACCGCGTTCGCTAGCACCTGAGTGATCTGCACCAACGCGTGGTGCCGCCCAGTCAGGTGCGCACGTTCGTGCGCAAGAACCGCAGCCAGCTCCTCGTCGTCCAGCTCGCGCTCGGCGGCGGTCGACACCACGATGCGCCCCCCCTCGCCGGGAAGGCAGTAGGCGAAGCGCTGCTCTGACGTCACCCGGGTGTAGCCATCGCCGTCGGAGCCATGGCCGATGAGAGCCAGACCTTCGCGCTGCTCACGCCGAGTACGCCGGGCGGATGAGGCGCTCGACGCCGCGGTGCGGACCAAGTGCGTGAGAAGCACGGCCGCAGCCAGGCCGAGCGCCGTCGTCACCGGGACACCGGGGTGCGTGGCGCTGTCCCACACGGCTACTGCGCACGCATGCAGCAGATGACCGACATCAGCCCGCACGTGCTGGACGGACACCGCGGTCATCGCCGCCATGAGCGCGACTCCGCTGACGGCGGCTGCGGGCACGGCGTGGCAGATCACGAGTCCCAGGCGGGGCGCTGACGAGGTCCATGGACGCCCTGCAGCCAGCCGTGGCCCGAGGAGAAGAACGCAGACCGTGTAGGCAAGGAGCAGGAGCAGAACCAGCATCAGGACCGCCGCGCACGCTTGCGACGTGCGAGAGCCGCGCGCAGGGCCTGCTCCTGCTCCTCGTCCATGAGCTCGACGAAGTGCAACAGGGCCGCTTGTGTGTCCGAGACACCGTGCAAGGCTTCCTGCATCACCGAAGCGGTGTGGTCCTCGCGTGTGCGGGCCGCTCTGTAGGTATTCGCCTTGCCCTCGGGTCGCCGAAGCAGCTGGCCCTTGCGCGCGAGGCGATCCATCACCGTCTGCACCGTCGTGTAAGCCAGCGGGCGGTCCGCGGCCATGGCCTCCATAACGCGCCGCACGGTCAGTGGCTCAGGCGAGGACCACACGAGGTCCATGACTGCGCTCTCGAGCTCTCCGAACTTGGCCACGCGCCCTCCCACGACAACGCTAGCGGACGTGCGTGTCAGATCCGCCGGAACCGACGCTGACCTGACCGGTGTCCTCAACCGCAGATGCGGCGGGTGGCTTCAGCCAGGGCAGCACGCCGACCAAGGCGGCTCCACCGAACGCCGCGATCGACGCCAGGTCAGTCAGCCCGCTCGCAGGCAGCGCTGCTCGCAACCCCAGCACTGCCACCGTCGCGACGGCCGTCCCCAGCCCGCTTGTCAGCGCGGGCCGCAGCAAGCCCACCGTCACGCTGACGCCAGCGCCGCGGAGCGCTACGCCGAGGATGACGCAGCCCACGGCGTAGGACGCGGCATACGACAGCACAAGGACGCTGAGGACGTCCTGCGGAGTGGAGGGCCGCAGCGCGAGCAGCGCCCCTGTCACCGTCACGGCATTCACTGCGAGGTTCGCCAGCGCTGGCCACCTCGGCCGGCGCAACGCGTAGCAGCTACGCGTCAGCAGCTGGAAGGCCGCGAACGGCAGCAACGCCGCCGCGAACAGTGCGATGCCGCGTGCCACGAGAGCTGTCCCGGGGGCGTCTGCCGCGCCGTACCCGACGAGCGCCCGGGCAATGAGCGGTGCGAACAGCACCAGCCCAGCCACGCACGGCAGAAGCAGCGCCAGCAGCGGCGCAGAGGAGCGCCTCACGACACGATTGAAGACCTGACGGTCGTCTGCGGCGCGCGCCAGCGCCGGCAGGCTTGCCGACAGCAGCGTCACGCCGATCAGCGCGAACGGCAGCTGCATGACCGTGAAGGACCACTGGTACGCGGAGCCAACGCCGTTGCGGCGTGCGGCAACGGACAGGACGACGAGCAGTCCGATCTGGTTCGCGACGGCGTACAGCAGCGTCCAGCCGCCGGTGCGCCGCAGCTCCCGAACCAGACCGCGGTCGCGCTGCCTGAGCATCCCGCGCCAAGCAGGCAGGTGGCGCGCTGCAGATCTGAGCTGGATGGCCGAGCCGATGGCCGCTGCGGCCGTACTGCCGAGCCCGAGGATCAGCAGCCCCACCACCGGGATCTGGTCGGCTGACGCGGGCACCACCGCGGCGTAGAGGACGAGCGCCAGCAGGAACGCGATGTTCGTCGCGACAGGCGACCACCCGACGATGCCCAGACGCCCGCGGGCTGTGAGCACCGCCGACGTCACGGCGGTGACGGCGAGGAAGAAGACCTGGGGCGCAACCAGAACGAGAAGGATCGTGACAAGACGGATCCTCTCGTCATGATCTGGCTGTCCGCGAGCACCGAGCGCCAGGAAGCGGGCGAGCGCGGGAGCAGCGACCGCGAGAACCACCGACGCGACGGCCGCCAACGCCGAGAGCCCCGCCAGCGCGGTTCCGGCTGCCCGTCGACGATCAGCCTCCTCGGAGTCTCGGCTCAAGATCGGCACCAACGCCGCCGACAGCGTCCCGCCGGTGACCAGCACGAGAAGCATCGTGGGGACGACACTGGCAGCCGTGTACGCATCCGATGCCAGACCGATCCCCAGGACTGCGGCGAGGGCAGCGGTCCGGCCGAGACCGGTGGCGCGGGACACCAAGGTCCCGGCCGCCATCACCACAGCTGGAGACACGACTGCGCGTCGAGCGGACGTGCTGAGCATCAGCCTCGTCCGTCACCGAGCACGAGAACGACCGCGGTCACGGGGCATCACGTAGCACGCCAGCGGTAGCGCAGCCACGGCTGGCCGTCTGCTCCCGCAACCTCACCCTCGCATTCATAACCCAATCGTCCGTAGAAGGCCGCACCCGGTCCTTCCACCGCCGTCAGCAGCACCACGCCCGCGCCGCCGACGGACGTCACCCGGTCGTGGAGTGCCTGCACGAGGGCCGCTCCAGCGCCCGAGCCCCGGCGGCCACTGTCGACCGCCACGTGCGAGAGAACTGCCCAGGTGCCGACGACATCGGCCGCAGGCTCGGCGCCGCCCGTCGGCCTGATCCGGCGCCACAGACCGCGGGCGTACCGCACCATCCTCGTACGCAGGAACAGCGCCAACAGCTGCGGGCGAGCGAGCAGGCCAAGGGACGCGCGGAGTGCGAGGCGGGCGCCCCACCGCCGCAAGACGTAGGCACCGTGCGGCCCGGGCGCGACAACCGCAAGCAGGAACCCATCGACCTCACCCGCCTTCGTTGTGACGAGGGCAACGGCGTGCGGGCTGTCGACGAAACTGCGGTGGTAGTCCCGCAGGAAGCGCAGGCCGAGTCGCACGAAGAAGCTGTCCGGGAGCGCACGGGCGTGGAGCGCAGCAGTCGCTGACGAGTCTCCGTCACTCAGCGCCCGCACCTCGCGCCCGGCGCCAGGATCTGCCTCGACCGTCAAGGACCCACCTCCTACGACTCACTGTAGTAGGAAGGGGGACATGAATGGCGACGGTCGACCGCCCTCCAGCGAGGATGAGCGCATGTGGCCGGCCTTGCTGATCACAGCGCTGGTCCTGCTCCTGCTCGCCGGGACGCTCGTTGCCGCGCTGTACGCATAGTTGATTGACGAAGCTGGCCGCCGGCAGCCCTGCCAGTCGGGCAGGTAGGGTCACGGCCAGAGGTAACGGCGGCAGGACCCTGCCAGTGGGTCTGTTTCGGCATGCATCTCAACCCGGAGGACGTTCTTGAGCAGCGCACGTCCGCGGCGCGGAGCGCACGCGGCGCCCCGGGTCGGGCTTGCCCTGCCTGCGGTGAGCACCGTCCGGCCACGTCACGGCAGCCTGATCCCGAAACCGCTGTCCGCGCTGATGATCGGCGTTACCGGAGGCGGCTTGGCGCTGCTCAGCGCGATCGGTCCGACGGCTCCCACAGCTGGGACTGCGACCGCGGCCGGGATTGTGGCCAACGGCGCGCTGTCGCCGGCAGCGCTCGGTGACGATCGGGACGAGCGCGCGAGCAGGGCCCGGCGCGCTGGCGCTCCCGACCCAGAGCCCGCCCCGAACAACATCAAGGCACAAGCCGTGCCGGCTGACGATGCCTCACCGGCGGCCCTGCTGCCCGGCTGCGACGGCGCGGCGCATCACGTCGACCAGTACGCCAACGGTCGGCTTCCGGACAGCGTGCTCTGCAAGCTCCCGGGCGCGAGTGACGAGCGGCTTCGCGCCGACGCTGCCCTCGCCTTCGTCCGCCTGGCCGCGGCGTACGAAGAAGGGGTCGGCGAGTCGATCTGCGTGACCGACGGCTACCGGACGCTGGCCGAGCAGCAGCAGCTGCGAAGGATCAAGCCTCGGTACGCCGCTCGCCCCGGCAGCAGCGAGCACGGATGGGGGCTCGCCGTAGACCTGTCTTGCGGCGTCCAGTCGTTCCGCTCCGAGCAGCACGCGTGGCTCGTCGCGAACGCATCCGAGTACGGCTGGTTCCTGCCGGACTGGGCGCGTCGGGGCGGGGCCCGCCCCGAGCCCTGGCACTGGGAGTTCTCCGGGAGCTGACAGGCTCTACGTGACCGCCGCACTGCGCTTGGCCAGGCGCAGAGACGCGACGAGCAAGAGGGTGACGACGGACAGCAGGACCGTTCCGGCGATGGTGCGACCCGCTCCGCCCTCAGCTGTCGCGGCCAGGTAGAGCGGCCGCTTCTCGGCCGCCCTCTCGTCGTCCGAAGCGGGTAGCCACGCTTCCAAGGGGCGGCCCTCTCCATCGCGCGCCTCGGCGTAGACAAACCACCTCCCGGAGCCGAGTCCGCGGACTGTCCCTGTGAGCCGACACCCGCCACTCGTGTCGCGCAGCGACAGGTCGCCGCGAAGGGTTCGTCCTGCGCGCCGCGCAACCGTGCTCTCGGCGACCAGGCCGTCGCACCTCCCCGGGAGCAGCATGGCGACCCGCGCCGACCCACCTTCCCGCTGAACGCGCAGCTCCCCCTCGCGCACTTCCTGTCCCTGGCCTGGGTCGTGCGCCCATGCCGTCGGCGGCGACCCAGCGAGGACCACGATCACGACCGCGACGACAGCCATCGCGCGTGCGGCGAGAGGAGCGCGCGGTCCGCTGAGGCGGAGGTCGCCGTGCACGACCGCGACCAGCAACCCCGCGAGACCGCCGAGCACGACTGCACCCGGCAGCTGCGCCACAGGCACGACCGTCGTCACCGCGGACTGCAGCTCGAGGAAGGGCCACCACACCAGCGGAGCCAACGCGCCTGCGACCAGCAGGCGAAGGGCCAGGGGCCGGGCATGCAGCGCAGCGACAACCAGGAGAAGCGGAAGGACCGGCGGCACGGCGGTGAGCGAGAATCCCAGGAGCGCGAGAAACCCGACGGCGACGGCGCGCAGCGCGGTGTAAACGGCCCCCGCTGCCAGCAGATGCGAGCGCCGCGGAAGCAGGTCATCGAGCAGAGCTGCGGCCACGCACATCCCCAGAGCCACTACCGGCAGGAACCAGAACGTCGAGAACTGCGGAACATCGGAGTCGTACTCGAGCACCGGGACTTGCAGCGCACCGAGGACCCCAGCAGCCGCCAGGATGCGCGCGGCGCCCGCACCGCGGCCGGTGGTCTGCCGGAGGCCGGCGAGCAGTCCTACCGACAGCGCGAGAGTTCCCGCGACCGCCGCAAGGTGCGGCGGTGACCACAGCACGGCATCCCGACCGTAGGCTTCGTGCCATGCCGCGTCGATAGGCCCGCTGGCGAGCGTCGCACCGCCTCCGAGGCCGGCGAGCAGCAGAGCCGGGCGCGACAGCACGGCACGAAGCCCGTCCATGCCCCATCCTGCTGAGCGCCAAGATCGAACGCCCCAGGCGGCGACGGCAAGAGATGCCAGCAAGACGCCGCCGTAGAGCAGCAGATGCGGCGGGATCGCGAACTCATCCCGCCCCTTGTCCGTGTGCCAGGAGTCGTCCCAGTAGGTCGCCAGCAGCGCGGCCGCCGCGCCGATGGCGGCGATCAGGCCCAGCACCGGTGGCACCGGCAGAAGCTCCGTACGCTTGCTTATCGATGATGTTACGTTCATGCACAAGAACGCTATGCTTCGTTGCATGAAGGGTCAAGAGGGAGCTTCATCGGAGGAAGTTCCAGCCGTACATCCGTGTACCGACACCGAACTCCTGCACGCGGCTGCAGCGGTGATCAGTGCGCATGGCTATGGAGGACTCACCCTCGCAAGGCTGGCTGCGAGCGCTCGAACCTCACGCATGACGCTGCACCGCCGAGGTGTGACCCTCGAGGGTGTCGTCATCGGATTGAGCCTCACCGCGGCGGCCGAGCTTCGGGATGCGCTGTATCCAGTTCTCACCAGCACGCAGCCTGCCGACGTGCGTCTCCAGGCCGCGCTCGACGCGCTGTACGCCGTCGCTGACAGGCACCTGCCGCTGCTCGCCGGCCTGTTCGCCGACGACGACGGCATCTTTCACTCTGAGCCGGACAGCACCGGCGCCCTGCCCACCGACCCGATCTTCGTCGCGCCCTTCGCGAAGATCCTGGCTGATGGTGCGTCTGACGGCACACTGCGTCCGCAGGAGGACGTGACAGAAGCCGCCATGGTCCTGTTCAACACCGCGGGGTGGGGCTACGTCCAACTGCGGCACGCGCAACGCTGGCCACCTGCTCGCGCGCGAGCAGGCGTGGCCAGTTTGGTGCTCAAGGGACTCCGCGTCTGACAGCGGGGCCTCCCCACGCCGCTGAGGACCTCGTCGAACAGGACCAGCAGGGAGACACGGCGACGGCTGACCGCTGCGCGCGCGCTCAACAGGAGGAATCCACAG
>SCTD01000400.1 GCA_004299215.1 Frankiales bacterium
GCCACTCCGGCAGACGCCTGTTGCGCATGCAATCATCGTGGGCATGGCTGACCGCACGCGCATCGACTTCTGGTTCGACCCGCTCTGCCCCTGGGCCTGGATCACCTCCCGGTGGGTGCTCGAGGTGGAGCAGGTCCGGTCCGTCGAGGTGTCGTGGCACGTCATGAGCCTCGCGGTGCTCAACGACGGCCGTGACCTCCCGGCGGAGTACGTCGAGATGATGCGGCTCGGCTGGGGTCCGGTGCGGGTCTGCATCGCGGCGCAGCAGCAGGGGCTCGACCTGCTGCCGCTCTACACGGCCTACGGCGAGCTGCTGCACCACAAGAAGGTGGAGCTCGCCGAGCCGACCCTGCACGAGACGGCCCTGGAGGCGGCGGGCTACCCCGTCGAGCTGGCCGAGGCGGCCGAGGACGAGGCGTACGACGAGGCACTCCGGGCCAGCCACCACCGCGGCATGGACCCGGTCGGGATGGACGTCGGCACGCCGGTCATCCACGTCGACGAGGTCGCGTTCTTCGGGCCGGTGCTGTCGCGGATCCCGCGCGGCGAGGACGCCGGCCGGGTGTGGGACGGCGCGCGGCTGCTCGCCGGCTACCCGCACTTCTACGAGCTGAAGCGGACCCGCACGGAGGGCCCGGCCTTCGACTGACAAGCGGTGTGGCCTGGGTCACACTCGCGGCATGGACGTCTACTGGTCGATCGAGCACTGCGGCTGGGTGCCGTGCAGCGGAACGGCCGACCCGCTCGCCACCGCCTGGCCGGTCGCGGTCGAGCCCGAGGCGCCGCCGGTCCCGGAGGTCCCGCAGCAGCGGTCCGACGCCCAGGCGCCCGCCGACCGCTGAGAGGGCCGCACGTACTGTCGGAGAACTCGTACCGCCGGACTCCGGGAGCTCTCGTGCAGGTCAAGGACGCCTTCTTCATCGCCGGTCGGTGGGTCCCCGCGCAGGGCACCGACCCGCTGTTCGTGGTGAACCCGGCCACCGAGGAGCAGATCGCGTCCGTGCCCGCGGGCACGGAGGAGGACGTCGACCGGGCGGTCGCCGCCGCCCGCGCCGCGTTCCCCGCCTGGTCTGCGACGCCGCCCGAGCAGCGCGCTGCCCTGCTGAGCGCCGCGGCCGACGCGCTCGAGGCGCGTACGGACGAGGTGGCCGGGCTGATCACCAGCGAGATGGGGACCCCGCTCGGGTTCAGCAAGATGGTGCAGGTCGGCAACCCGGTGCGGGTGCTGCGGTCCTACGCGACGATCCTCGGCGAGTACTCCTTCGAGGAGCAGATCGCCAACTCCCTCGTGGTGAAGGAGCCGATCGGCGTCGTCGCGGCGATCACGCCGTGGAACTACCCGCTGCACCAGGTGGTCGCGAAGGTCGCCGCCGCGCTCGCCGCGGGATGCACCGTGGTCCTCAAGCCCTCCGAGGTCGCCCCGCTGTCGGCGTTCGTGCTGGCCGAGGTCCTGTCCTCCGTCGGGCTGCCGGAGGGCGTCGTCAACCTCGTCACCGGCCTCGGCCCGGTCGTCGGCGAGGCGCTCGCCGCGCACCCCGACGTCGACATGGTGTCCTTCACCGGCTCGACCGCAGCGGGCAAGCGCGTCATGGCCGTCGCCGCCGGCACCGTCAAGAAGGTGTCGCTCGAGCTCGGCGGCAAGAGCGCGTTCGTCGTGCTCGACGACGCCGACCTCGGCAAGGCCGTGAAGGTCGGGCTGGCGAACTGCTTCATCAACGGCGGGCAGACCTGCACCGCCTGGACGCGGATGCTCGTGCCCGCAGAGCGGTACGACGAGGTGCTCGGGCTGCTGCGCGAGGGGGCGGCGAAGTACCCCGTGGGTGACCCGACCGACGACGGCTCCCGGATCGGCCCGCTCGCGAACGCGAACCAGTACAAGCGCGTCGTCGGCTACATCGAGCAGGCCGTCGCCGACGGCGCGACCGTCGTGGCCGGCGGCCCGGAGCGGCCCGAGGGGCTGGACCGGGGCTACTACGTCCGGCCGACGGTCCTCGCCGGGGTGACCCCCGGGTCGACGGTCGAGCAGGAGGAGGTGTTCGGCCCCGTGCTGGCCGTCATCCCGTACTCCTCCGAGGACGAGGCGGTCGAGATCGCCAACGGCACGCCGTACGGGCTGTCCGGCGGCGTCTTCTCCGGCGACCAGGAGCGGGCCGTCGCGATCGCCCGGCGGATGCGGACCGGGATGGTCGACGTCAACGGCGGGCGCTTCAACCCGCTCGCGCCGTTCGGCGGCTACAAGCAGAGCGGCAACGGGCGGGAGCTCGGGGAGTACGGCCTCGAGGAGTTCCTCGAGGTCAAGTCCCTGCAGCTGTAGGTCGGGTCCGCCGCCCGCCATCACGGGGGTTCGCTCACACGACGATGCGCATGGGGGTGCCGAGGGCGTCGGTCTCGTCGCCGAGGACCTCGGCCTCGCCGCGCGCCCAGCGGGAGGCGACCAGGGCGCAGGCGGCAGCGTCGAGGGCGTCATCGAGGGTGGCGAGCGCCGGGGGATCGGTGGGGAGCGGCGCGTCCAGCGCGTCCTCCAGCAGGGCGATCCGCTGGAGCGCGCCGGCCGCGGACGTCTTCGGGGCGAGCGCGACCACGCCGGCGGCCATGGCGGCGAAGGCGACTTCGGGGTGGCACTCGACGACCGTGTCGTGCACCGCGGGGCCGCGCGCACGCAGCGCGTGGTCCACCTCGCGGATGCGGGGAACCAGGCCGAAGGCCTGCGCGCTGAGGGACGGCGCGATCGGGCGAGCCTCGGCGTACGACCCACAGGCGAGCACCTCGCGCGGTGGGGCGGCGAACACCGAGGACCTTCGTGCAGCGAGCCGGGCACGGGCAAGGCGGTCGCACGCGCGGACCGCTCCCAGCGCCGGTAGTCCGATCGGGACGTCGAGCGCCACGGCGTCGGCGTCGTACTCGTCGGCGAGCTCCAGCAGGCCAGGCGTGTCGGCCGCCCAGTGCCACGACAGCTCCCCCTCGCCGTCGATCATCGCGACGGCCCACCCGCCGCCCTTGCAGCCGTCCGCGCCGAGCACCAGCAGCGCGGAGTCCATGCCGGCACTCCAGCACATCGGGCGGTCTCGTCACCGGGGTGGGAGCACCTACGTGCACCTCGGCCTCGGCGGGCGGGTCCCAGGCCGGGCCGAGCGTGCGGCGCACCGGCTCGGTCGCGAGGTGAACGTGGTTGCTCCCAGGCGGCCCCGCTCTC
>SCTD01000401.1 GCA_004299215.1 Frankiales bacterium
CGCGGTCGACGGCGGCCTCGAGCTGCTCGAGCGTGGCCGCGCCGCTCCGCAGCACCATGTCCCCCAGCGCCACCGCCTCGACCAGGCCCTCCCGGCGGGCGACGTCGACGAACGCGCGCGGCGCCGACACCGCTGGCAAGCCGCTGGGCAGCTCGACCAGCTCGTCGTCCGGCAGCAGCGCGGAGTGCGGCCTCATCCCCTGCCGCGGCTCCAGGTGCTTGCCGCGGGCGGTCGTCACGTCGAGCTGCCCGTCGAGCTGGAGCGCGTCGACGCCGATGGCCCAGAGCGCGGCGCGGCCGCTGAGCACGACGCCTGCGGGCAGGGCCGCCTTCAGCGCTGCTGCACGCAGAAGCGGGCCGTCCGGCACGGGACGAGCGGCGTAGACACCGCGCAGCACGCGTCGGTACTCCCCTGCCGCCAGCAGCCGTCGCGCCCGCTCCTCGCTCCCCGTGACCGCGACCAGCTCGCGCCACGTCAGCACGCTGATGTCGTCCATGGCGGAGCAGGGTGCGCCCCCGCGAGCCCGCCGTACCGCTGTCCACAGCCCCTACTTCGACGATCTTCGTCTTGTCGTGGGTGGCTCACGCTCACGGAGCCACAACAGGACGAAGATCGTCGCTCAGGAGTCGCGGAGCCAGGAGTCGAAGGAGGACCCGGTGAGCCGCTCGTAGGCCTCGACGTACTTCGCGCGGGTCCTCTCCAGCACCTCGGCCGGGAGCTCGGGCCCGGGCGGCGTGTGGTCCCAGCCGCTGGCGTCGAGCCAGTCGCGGACGAACTGCTTGTCGTACGACGGCTGGGCCCGGCCGGGCTCCCACCCGTCGGCGGGCCAGAAGCGGGAGGAGTCCGGCGTCAGCACCTCGTCCCCGAGGGTGAGCACCCCGGCGGAGTCGTGGCCGAGCTCGAGCTTGGTGTCCGCGAGCAGGATCCCGCGCTCCGCGGCCAGGGTCGCGCCGCGCGTGTAGACCGCGAGGGTCACCCGGCGCAGCTCCGCGGCCAGGTCCGCTCCGACCGCCGCCTCGACGGTCGCGTAGGAGACGTTCTCGTCGTGGTCGCCGACCGCGGCCTTCGTCGCGGGCGTGAACACGGGTGACGGGAGCTGCGAGCCGTCCTCGAGGCCGGGAGGGAGCAGCTCGCCGCAGATGCCGCCGGTCGCCCGGTAGTCCTTGAGCCCGCTGCCGGTGAGGTAGCCGCGCGCCACGCACTCGACCGGCACCATCTCCAGCCGCCGGCAGAGCATCGACCGACCCCGGAGCTGATCCGCGAAAGGCGCCAGCGCAGAGGGGAACTCGCTGACCCGCGCCGTGACCAGGTGGTTCGGCACGAGGTCGGCCAGCTGCTCGAACCACCAGACGGAGAGTCCGGTGAGCACCGCGCCCTTGTCGGGCACGCCGGTCGGGAGCACCACGTCGTACGCCGAGAGCCGGTCGCTGGCGACGAGCAGCAGGTGCTCGTCGTCGACCTCGTAGAGCTCCCGCACCTTGCCGCGAGCGAGCAGGGGCAGCGGGAGGGTCACGTCAACGCTGCCAGCCGCTCGAAGACCGGCGCGAGCCGCTCGAGGTAGCGCTCCGGCCGGCACACCTCGTCGAGCCGCGCCTCGTCGAGCTTCTGCCCGGCGGCGTCCGCCTCGGCCGTCAGCGTCTGGCGGAACGGCGTTCCGGTCTCCCAGGTCCTCATCGCCGCGCGCTGCACGAAGGAGTACGCGTCCTCGCGGGACAGTCCTCCCTCGACCAGCTCGAGCAGCACGGTCGAGGTGTAGATGAGCCCGCCGCTGGACTCCAGGTTGACCCGCATCCGGTCGGCGTCCACGACCAGGCCCGTGACCAGGCGCGTCGTCAGGTGCAGCAGGTAGTCGGTCGCGATCGAGGCGTCCGGCAGCGCGATCCGCTCGGTCGAGCTGTGGCTGATGTCCCGCTCGTGCCAGAGCGGGATGCCCTCCATCACCGGCACGACCTGCGCGCGCACGACCCGGGCCATGCCGGCGATCCGCTCGGACGCGATCGGGTTCTTCTTGTGGGGCATCGCCGACGAGCCCTTCTGGCCCTTGCCGAACGGCTCCCACAGCTCGCGCACCTCGGTCCGCTGCCCGTGCCGCACCTCGAGGGCGAAAGCCTCGCACACCGTCGCGATGACCGCGAGCGCCGACACCCACTCGCTGATGCCGTCCCGGATGACGACCTGCGTCGCGGCCGGCGCCGGCGTCAGCCCGAGCCGCGACGCGATGGTCTGCTCGACCGCGGGGTCGATGTTGGAGTAGGTCCCGACCGCTCCGCTGATCTTCGCGACCGCGACCGCCTCGCGGGCCCGTCGCAGCCGGTCGCGGGAGCGGGCCATCGCGAAGGCCAGGTCCGCGATGCGGTGACCGAGGGTCGTCGGCTCGGCGTGGATGCCGTGCGTGCGCCCGACCTTCACGGTGTCCTTGTGCTGCAGGCCGAGGTCGCGCAGGGCGGCGACGAGGGTGTCGCACTTGGCCAGCAGGATGTCGGTCGCCTCGACCAGCTGCAGCGCGAGCGCGGTGTCCAGCAGGTCCGACGACGTCATGCCGAAGTGGACGTACGCCGCGGCCTCACGCGGCTCGGTGTTGTCCGCCCACGCGGACAGGAAGGCGATGACGTCGTGCTGGGTCACCGCCTCGATCTCGGCGACCGCCTCGGGGGTCGGCGGCGCGGCCGCCGCCACAGGGGCGACGCAGTCGGCGGGGACGACCCCCGCGGCGGCGTGCGCCTCGAGGACGAGCACCTCCACCCGGCACCACAGCTCGTACTTGTGGGCCTCGCTCCAGACCCGGCCCATCTCGGGCAGGGTGTAGCGCTCGATCACTGCGACTCCTCGGTTCGGCGGCGGGCACAGTCTCCCAGAAGCACGACGGAGCCCCGGCGCAGGTGCGCCGGGGCTCCGGTTCGTGCGGGGGTCGAGCTAGCCGAGCTTGCCGACGGCCTCGACAGCGGCCTCGGTACCGGCCTCGATGGCCTTCTCGACGTCCTTGACCGAGTTGGCCGCACGGGTCTGCGCCCGGTCGGCCAGGGTCACGGCGCGCTGCGTGCTGTCCTGGCGGCGCACCGCCCGGACGAGCCGCTCGCCGTCCTTGGCCACCTCGGTGTAGCCGCGCTGCGCGCGCTCGGCCAGGTCACCGGCGGTGGAGAAGACGCTGACGATCCGGCCGCGGGTCCGCGACGGGGTCGAGACGAGCGTGGACGGCAGGGCCTTGACGCCCGCGGTCGCGCGGTCGACGACACCCAGCGTGAAGTACAACGGACGGGTCGGCTGCGACGCGACGGCGTTGACCTCGGCCTGGAACGCGCCGACGACGCGACGGGTGTGCGTGGTCACGCCCTTCTCGACGCGGCGGGTCTCGCGCTTGGTGGTCGTGCTCGCCTTGCGGCCGGCGCTCGTGACCGTCTTGCCGGCGCTGCGGGCCGTGGCCTTGGCGTTGGACTTCGTGGTGCGGGCCTGCGTGGCGGTGCTCATGGGAGGTTCCCCTCGGTCGAGTGCAGATGTGGTGCTCACCTGCTGCCTTCCCGCTGCTAGCAGGAGCAAGCACCTACGGCCGTGTGGGCCGCATCACGCGGAGGGGACGCGGATCCGCCCCTCGACCGCAGCGCGGGCGATGTCCGACCGCCAGTGCGCCCCGCGCAGCGACACCGCAGCGACCCCGTCGTACGCCCTGTCCCGCGCCTGCGCCAGCGTGTCTCCCACGGCCGTCACGGACAGCACCCGCCCGCCTGCGGAGAGCACCGACGCGCCGTCGGTCCGGGTCCCGGCGTGCAGCACGACGACGCCCTCCGGGAGCTCGCCGACGACCACGGGGTCGCCCGTCACGGGTGCCGCCGGGTAGCCCTCTGCGGCCACCACGACCGTCACGGCCGCACCGTCGCGCCAGGCCAGCGGGCCGATGTCGCCGAGGGTCCCCCGGGCGCAGGCGCGGAGCACGCCGGCGAGCGGTGTCTCCAGCAGCGCCAGCACCACCTGCGTCTCGGGATCGCCGAAGCGGCAGTTGAACTCGATCACCTGCGGACCGCTCGAGGTCATCGCGAGGCCGGCGTAGAGCAGCCCCGCGAAGGGCGTGCCGCGCTTGGCCAGCTCGTCCACCACCGGCTGCAGCACCTCGCGCTGCACCTGCTCGACCGTGCCGTCCGGGAGCCACGGCAGCGGCGCGTACGCCCCCATCCCGCCGGTGTTCGGGCCCTGGTCGCCGTCGCCGACCCGCTTGAAGTCCTGCGCGGGCAGCAGCGGCACGACGGTGGCGCCGTCCGACAGCGCGAACAGCGACACCTCCGGCCCGTCGAGGTAGGCCTCGACGACGGCGGTGCTGCCGGGTGCGTCCAGCACGTCGCGGGCGAAGGCCTGCGCGACCGCCAGGTCGCTGCCGACGTGCACGCCCTTGCCCGCGGCCAGGCCGTCGGCCTTGACGACGTACGGCGGGGTGGTCGCGGCGAGGTGCTCCGCGCAGGCCGCCGCGTCCGTGAACACCTCTGCGGCCGCCGTCGCCACCCCCGCGGCGTGCATGACGTCCTTGGCGAAGCTCTTGCTGCCCTCGATCCGCGCGGCGGCGGCGGACGGGCCGAAGCAGTCGACGCCCGCCTCGCGCAGCGCGTCGGCCACCCCGGCGACCAGCGGCACCTCGGGCCCCACCACCACCAGGTCGGCGCCCACCTCCCGCGCGAGCGCGACCACGGCGGCCGGGTCGTCCGCGCGGACCGGCCGGTTCTCGGCCAGCGCGGCCGTCCCGGCGTTGCCGGGCGCG
>SCTD01000402.1 GCA_004299215.1 Frankiales bacterium
CTCTTCCGATCTGGACTGCGCCGGCTCACCAGCCCGGACCCGGCCGACACCCTCGACATCACCCCGCGCTGGTCGCCGGACAGCACGCGCGTGATGTTCGCCCGGATCACGCTCCCGGCGGAGGAGACGGCCGACGTGCAGGGCCGTCTGCTGACCGTGCCGCGGGCGGGCGGTGCACCGACCGAGCTGGTCCCCGACGCGGTCGGTGGCGACTGGTCCCCCGACGGCGCCTCCGTCGTGGTCCTCGAGGGACCGATCGCCGCCGACGCCACGGACGCCTCGCTGGCACGCGTCGACCTGGCCTCGGGCGACCGCAGCCCGCTCGGGGTGCGCGGCTTCTCCCCCGCGTGGTCGCCGGACGGCTCCACGATCGCCTACGTGAGCGTGATCGACCCCGATCTCGGGAGCACGCAGCTGGCGACGGTCCCGTCGAGCGGCGGCCCGGGTCGGCTCCTCACCGCCACCGCGCCCGTCGGGGACGGCGCCGTGGAAGCGCCGTCGTGGAGCCCGGACAGCGGGAGCCTGCTCTACACGGCCACCGACGGGGAGGCCGGCGACTCGGCGGTCTGGGCGGTCGACCGGGACGGGACCCGTGTCGGGCGCGTCCTGGCACCGGCTCCGGACAGCGTCACGCTCTCCGGCAGCATCCAGGGCCCGGCTCCCTCCACCGTGGTCGGGCGGAGCCCGGCGGCCTTCACCGCCGTGGTGCCGCAGCGGCTCCTCGACACCCGGGAGGACGGGCGGGTCCGCGTCGGTCCAGGGGGAACCGTCTCCGTGCCCGTCGTCGGCGTGCAGACGTCCCGTGGCGCCGTGCCCGCCGATGCCACCGCCGTCGTGCTGAACGTGACGGTGACCGGCGGTACGTCGAGCACCGACGTGCGCGCCTATCCGGCGGGCGCGCCCGTCCCGGTCGTGAGCAACCTCAACGCCGCGGCGAACGTGACCGTCCCGAACCTCGTCACGGTGCCGCTCGGCACCGGCGGCGCGATCACGCTCCGGAACAACGCCGGGTCGGTGCACCTGATCGCCGACCTCGCCGGCTGGTACGCGCCGCAGTCCGGCGACGGCTTCGCCCCCATCGGACCCGGCCGGTTGCTGGACACCCGGGAGGGCTCCGGCCCCGTGGGTCCCGGCGGGGTGCTGGACCTGCAGGTGACCGGCGAGCTGCAGCAGACCGACGGCGGGACGGTCTCCGTGCCGGCCGATGCGACCGCGGTGGTGCTGAACGTGACGGGCACAGGAGGGACCGCGCCGAGCACCGACGTCCGCGCCTACCCCCGGCCGGCGACGGCCGCGGTTCCGGACAGCAGCAACCTCAACCTGTCCCGCGGGCAGACGGCGGCGAGCCTGGTCGTCGTGGCCGTAGGCGAGGCCGGGCAGGTCCGGCTGCGCAACAACGCCGGCCAGGTGCACCTGCTGGCCGACGTCGTCGGCTACTACGCCCCGTCCGCGCCCGGTCGCTTCGTCGCCGCCGAGCCGGTCCGGCTGCTCGACACCCGCGACGCGACGGGTGCCGCGCCGCTGCCGCTGCTGGGCGGCAGCACCCTCGATCTGCGGGTCGCCGGCCACCGGGGCATCCCCGCCGAGGCGACCGCCGCGGTCGTGAACCTCACGGCGACGTCCGTCAGCGCGAGCACCGACGTGCGCAGCTACCCGACGGCGTCGGACGCGTCGGTGCCGACCGTCTCCACGCTCAACGCCACCCGGGGCGTCACGCGCGCCAACGCCGCCGTCGTCAGGACCGGCGACGGCGGTCGGGTGCGGCTCCGCAACAACAGCGGCCAGGTCCACCTGATCGCCGATCTGGCCGGGTGGTTCCAGCCCGCGGCGTGAGGCACGGGGGACGTCAGGCGTCGCCGTTGCGGACGTCGAGGCGGATGTCGGCCTCGACGGCCTCGAACGCCTTGCGGGCGGCGATGAGCACCGGGTCCCACACCGGGGCGAACGGCGGCGCGTAGGACAGGTCGAGGCCGAGCACCTGGTCGACGCTCATCTCGTTCCAGATCGCGACCGCGAGCACGTCGATCCGCTTGGCCGCGCCCTCGCGCCCGGCGATCTGCGCGCCGAGCAGCGTGCCGCTGCGCTTCTCGGCGAGCAGCTTCACCCGGATCGGCTGCGCACCGGGGAAGTAGCCGGCGCGGGTGGTCGAGTCGACCGACGCGGTGACGTAGCAGTAGCCGGCGGCGTCCGCCTCCTTCTCGCTCAGTCCGGTGCGGGCCACCTCCAGGTCGCAGACCTTCGTGACGGCCGTGCCGATCACGCCCGGGAAGGTGGCGTAGCCGCCGCCGAGGTTGATGCCGACGACCCGGCCCTGCTTGTTCGCGTGGGTGCCGAGCGCGACGACCACGCGCTGCCCGGACAGCCGGTGCACCGACTCGACGCAGTCGCCGGCGGCCCACACGCCGTCGACCCGGGTGCGCATCCGGTTGTCGACCACGACGCCGCCGGAGTCGCCGACCGGGATGCCGGCGGCCTGCGCCAGCGCGACGTTCGGCTTCACCCCGAGGCCGAGCACGACGAGATCGGCGGGCAGCCGCTCGCCGCCCGCGGTGTGCACCGCGACGGCCCGGCCGTCCGGACCGGTCTCGACCCGGGTGGCCGCCTGGCCGAGCACGAGCCGGATCCCGAGCGCCTCCACGGCGTCGGCGATGAACCGGCCGATGTCCGGGTCGAACGTCCCCACCGGTGTCGGCGACAGGTCGACGACGGTCACGTCGAGCCCGCGCACCTGGCAGGCCTCGGCCAGCTCCAGCCCGATGTAGCCGCCGCCGACGACCACGACCCGCTCCACCCGCCCGCTGTCGAGCTCGGCGATCAGGGCGGCGCCGTCGTCGAGCACCTGCACGCCGTAGACGTTCGGCGCGTCGAAGCCGTCCGCCCTCGGCCGCATCGGGACGCTGCCGGTGGCGTAGACCAGCTGGTCGTACGCCTCGTCGTACTCCCTGCCGGTCTCGAGGTCGCGCGCGGTCACCCGGCGCGCGGCGGTGTCGATCGCCACCACCTCGGTGCGCAGCCGCACGTCGATGCCGGCCTCGCGGTGCTGCTCCGGCGTGCGCGCGATCAGGTCG
>SCTD01000039.1 GCA_004299215.1 Frankiales bacterium
TCGGGGTCTGGTCGACGACGTCGCGGCCCAAGACCCGGGTCTTCGCCGACAACAACGCCGCTCCGGGCACGTCGGCGTCCGACAGCAGCGACACCACCACCGACTCCGGTGACTTCGTCCAGGTCTCGCGCCTGGGCAACCCGCTGGTGAACGAGGCGGTCGTCCCGGCCAACCTCAAGGACTTCTTCAACCGGTCCACCCCGGACACGGACGCCAAGTTCCTCGCCAAGGTGCAGGACCCGGAGGTGCCGATCCTCATCGAGTCGGTCTACGGCATCCCCAACCCGAACAAGCTCGAGGGCAACGAGGCAGCCGCCAAGCGCAACGACCTGGTCGCTGCGTTCCTCACCGGCTTCTCCAAGGACGTCTTCTCCGGCGCCACCTTCGGCGGCCTCGGCAAGGGCGTGCTCGACGCCGACCTCAACTCCCTCGACCTCAACGCGGTCAGCCCCAACCCGGCCCCGGCCGAGTACCTCCGGCTGAACGTCAACGTCCCGCCGCTGAAGCCCGGTGACGCCGGCTACAGCCGGCTCGGCGCGGTCGGCGGTGACCTCTCGGGCTTCCCGAACGGCCGCCGCCTGCAGGACGACGTCGTCGACATCGCGCTGCAGGTCCTCGAGGGCGTGCTCGTGCGTCCCGCGGGCGACCTGAAGACCGCCGTCGCCGGCCTCGGTGACGCGGTGGACGCCAACGAGCGGGAGCGCCCGCTGCTGGCGACGTTCCCGTACGTCGCCGACCCGCACACCGGCTCGGACCCGCGCAAGGGCCAGACCCCGGTGAGCTTCGTGCAGAGCTTCACCAGCGCGAACGGCACGGTCACGGCGCAGGCGCGCAACATCACGCCGGCGGCCAAGGGCGGCTTCGCCCAGCTCTACCGGATCAACCCGGACGGCTCGGCGACCGGCCTCGGGTCCTCGCAGATCAGCGAGGACGGCACCGCGACGGTCACCAAGACCTTCCGCGTCGCCCCGGGCACCCGCATCACGCTGAACTGGCGCGTCTTCCCGGCGCGCGGCTCGGCGGCCCAGGAGAACCGCGGCGTCCCCACGACGATCACGGTTCGCTAGACCCGCGCCGACCCGGGGCGGCTCACCGCGAGCCGCCCCGGGCCGGCGCCCCCTACTCCCGCAGGAGCACCTCGTGTCACGACTGCCGTACGTCCTGTCCGCCCTGGCCCTCGCCGGCCTGGTCGGCTGCTCGTCCTCCGACGTCCCGGACGAGAGCGCCTTCGCCGAGGGCACCTGCCGCACGGCTGCCGCCGACGTGCGAGCGGTCGGGCAGTCGCTCCCCGAGCTGGGGGACGGCGGCGCGGTCGACGGCGACGTCCGGGCCGGGCTGCGCGAGGCGCACGACCGGCTCCGCGCGCTGGCCGACGGCGCCGAACCGGCGCTGCAGCCGGTGCTCGCCGAGCTGAACGAGAAGATCGGCATCGTGCGGATCCGCGCCGACGGCAACACCTACGAGCCGCGGCTCGGCGAGCTGCTGGCCGCGTCCTACGAGCGGGTGCTCGAGGCCTGCACGACTCGCTAGGCTCGCCGCGTGCCCGTGCCGCAGCCCGACGACGCCTCCCGCTGGCGCTGCACCGTCTGCGGCAACCTCACCCGCTTCGACGTCACCCGGACGACCCGGGCGCAGGAGTACGTCCACGTCGACCTCGCCGGGCGTCAGGTCGTGGAGACCCGCGAGCTGCTGACCGACACGGTGGAGCACGTCGTCTGCCGCTGGTGCAAGGCCGTCGACGCGGTCGAGGTGGTCGCCCGCCCCGGTCTTGTCGGACCTCCCTCCTAGCGTCCGCCGGGCCCGGCACCCTCGCCGGGAACGACTTCCCCGGAGGATGCGGTGCTCATCGACTGCGACGGCTGCGCCGTCCGCGACCTGGCCTGTGGCGACTGCGTGGTGACCGTTCTGCTCGGGCCACCGGGCGCGGTCGAGATGGACGACACCGAGCGCCAGGCGCTCGAGGCGCTGGCCGACAGCGGGCTCGTCCCGCGACTCCAGCTGGTGCCACTGGGACTGCCGGGACAGGACGGACGCCCGACCAGCGCCGCCTCCTGACGGGTCGGGTTTGCCCGAGTCGCTTGTGATCCGGCGCGTGACCCGCGAGACTCCCCGCACGCCGGGTGTCGTATCCCGGGTGCGGACGGAGGAACGGTGCGCGAGCTGCACGTCGTCGCCACGAGCGAGGACGGCCGACACGTCGTGCTGGCCACCAGCCGGGGCGCCTCCAAGGGCGACTTCAGGGTGGCCATCGACGACCGGCTGACGGCCGCTGTCCGCGGCGACCTGCCCCGGCCCGGCGAGACCGAGCCGGTCGTCGTCACCCCCAAGGAGATCCAGGCGCGGCTGCGCGCCGGCGAGACGCAGGAGGAGATCGCCGCCTCCGCGGGCGTCCCGCTGACCAAGATCGAGCGCTACGCCGGACCGGTGCTGTCCGAGATCGAGCGCGTCCTCGACCAGGCCCGTGCCGGCTTCGTCTCCCGGAGCAGGCTCGGCGAGTCGGCGCTCCCGCTGGGCGAGGCCGTCGACCGCCACCTCGCCGACACCGTCGGGGTGCGGCTCGAGACCGTCGCGTGGTCCGCCCGGCGCGAGGAGGTGGGCACCTGGCTGGTCGAGCTGACGTACGTCTCGCAGGCTCGCCGTCGCACCGCGACGTGGCGGTACGACGTGGCGCACCGCGAGGTCACCCCGACCGACGCGAACTCCGCCGCGCTGGCGCACGTCGAGCCGGGGAACCGCCGCTCCCGCGTCGCGGACACCGACCTGGTCGCGGCCGCGCCGGCCCGGCGACCGGCTCCGCGGGCCGCGACGCCGGTCCGGGCACGCAAGGCGCCGGCGAAGGCCAAGGCCCCGAAGGCGAGGGCCCCGAAGGTCACGACCGTACGAGCGGCGCCGGCACCCGTGCGCAGCGTCTCCGCACGGCCGCCGGTCCGGGCGGCGGCTCCGGTGCCGCACGCCGCGGCGCCGGCGCGGGCCGCGCAGACCGCCGTGGACAAGGCGGCGCTGGCCCGCGAGGCGCGCGCCGAGGCCGCGCGGATCGCCGCGCAGGAGAAGGCGGCCAAGGCTGCGGCCGCTGAGGCGGCGCGTCAGGCTGCTGCCGCGGACGCCGCTGCTGCCGAGCAGGCTCGCGAGGCCGAGCGGCAGGCCGCTGCGGAGGCGGCGCGCAAGGCGAAGGCCGCGGCGGCGAAGAAGGCGAAGGCCGAGGCGGCCCGCCAGGCAGCGGCAGAGAAGGCTGCGGTGGAGAAGGCGGCGGCAGAGAAGGCAGCGGCAGA
>SCTD01000403.1 GCA_004299215.1 Frankiales bacterium
GCAGCACCCGCCGGGGGCCGGCGGGATCGGCGTGCAGCGTGGCCATGAGGCCTCGCTCCGACGTGAAGGGAAGGGTGTCCAGCCGCGGCAGGCGCGTCGGGGACAGCCCGGCCTTGCGCGCGACGACGAGCATCGCCGCCTCGGTGGGGTCACCGACGGCGGCCGGCGCCCCGTGCTCGGTGGTGAGCGAGGCGTCGTTGCAGCCGGCACCCGCGAGCAGTCCCCAGCGGAGCGCCTCGTCGGCACCGGGGTCGGCCGTACGACCGGTGTCGTCCAGCAGTCGTCCGTCCGGCGCGTAGCCCGACCCGGTGACCTCGAACCGATGG
Organism: Frankiales bacterium; assembly: GCA_004299215.1. Lineage (GTDB taxonomy): Bacteria > Actinomycetota > Actinomycetes > Mycobacteriales > SCTD01 > SCTD01. Next base: position 327 of record SCTD01000403.1, read on the forward strand.
TCGGGCGTCGTGACGACCCGCACGGTCATCTGGTTCTCCGTCAACGTCCCGGTCTTGTCGGTGCAGATGACGGCGACGCTGCCGAGCGTCTCCACGGCCGGCAGCCGGCGCACCACGGCCCGGCGGCGGGCCATCCGCACCACCCCGACGGCGAGCGTGATGGTCACCGCCGCGGGCAGCCCCTCGGGGATGGCGCCGACCGCGAGCGCGATCGCCGCGGTGACCATGTCCACCGGACGCTCGCCGCGGGCGACGCCGACGGCGAAGGTCACGGCGGCCAGCAGCAGGATCACGACGGTGAGGACCCGGCTGAAGCGGGTGAGCTTGCGGGTGAGCGGGGTGGCGAGGGACGTCGTGGAACCGACCAGCCGGTGGATCTCGCCCAGCTCGGTGCCTGCCCCGGTCTCCACGACGAGCCCGGCCCCGGATCCGCTCGTGACCAGGGTTCCCGCGTAGAGGAGGTTGGTCCTGTCCGCCACGGAGATGTCGACGGGCAGCGTCACGACGTCCTTCGCCACGGGCTGCGACTCGCCGGTGAGCGCCGACTCGTCGACGCGCAGCTCGTGCACCCGCAGCACGCGCAGGTCGGCCGGGACTCGGTCGCCGGCTTCCACCAGGACCAGGTCGCCCGGCACCAGGGCCTCCGACGGCAGCTGCCTGGCCCGGCCGTCCCGGACGGTCCGCGCATCGGTGCGCACCATCCGGCGCAGGGCCTCCAGCGCCGACTGCGCCCGGGTCTCCTGCACGTAGCCGATGACGGTGTTGAGCAGCACGACCCCGACGATCACCGCGGAGTCCACCGGCTCGCCGAGCGCAGCCGTGACCCCACCCGCGACGATCAGGATCAGCACCAGCGGCGAGCTCAGCTGACGCAGCACCCGGGTGACCGGACCGTCAGGACGCCCTCGGGGCAGGACGTTCGGCCCGAAGCGCCGCAACCGCTCCGCCGCCTCCGCCGACGTCAGGCCCGCGACGGGGTCGCTCTCCAGGAGCAGCACCACCTCATGGGCCGGCAGGCCGTGGTGCGCGTGCGCCGCCTCAGGCATCGTTCTGGTCACGCGACCAGCCCACGCCGTCTGCCGGCCCGCGGCAAGAGGCGTTCGACCCTGCCGCGCCGTCTACGCCTCCCTCAGCCTCACGCGAAGAGCGCCTCGCCGTACTTCAGCACGACGGCCAGCACCATCAGCAGCACCCAGCTCACGCCCACGACGACGTCGATCCCGGAGCGGACGGCTGACTCCAGGACCGACTGCACCCGTCGTGGCAGGAGCAGGTTGTCCTGCAGGACGTTGATGCGGGTCAGCTCGAACCACACGAGCGTCGTCACCAGCGTGACGAGCATGCACCAGGGGCAGAGCGCGCCGATCTCGAACATCGCCTGGTGGAAGAGCCAGTAGGCGAAGCCGAGACCGATCGTGTAGACGACCTGGGCGGCGAGCATCACGTGGCGCGGGAAGCGGACCCCCGACAGGGCGGCCACGGCGAGCGTGATGACGACCGGCTCGGTCATCAGACCGAGGTACGCGTTCGGGAAGCCGAGCAGCGACGCCTGCCAGGAGCTGGCCACCGTGCCGCAGCTGATCACGGCGTTGATGTCGCAGCCCAGGGACACGCTCGGGTCCTCGGCCAGCCGGATCGCGTCGATCGCCAGCACCAGCGAGGCGACCAGGCTGGCGACCGAGCCGACGAGCATCGCCGCCCACACCAGGCGGAGCGGGTGCGGCGGCGCCTCGCCCGGAGTGCTCCTGTGCACCGGGCTCGTCGTCGCGCTGCTCACTTCGCAGCGGCAGCCGCCGCGACCGCCTCCGTCAGCGGACCCTCCGTGTAGAGGTCGCCCGTGAAGACGTGACCGTCGACCATCACGGTCGGCGTCGCGGTGATCCCGGCTTCGAAGGCCTTCTGCGTCACGTCGGCGACCCAGCCGGTGAACTCCGCGTCGTCGAAGCGGGCCACCACCTCAGCCGGCACGCCGGCCCCGCGCGCGATGTCGGCCAGCTCGCTGTCGCTCAGGCCCTTCGTACCCTCCTCGGGCTGCTGGGCGAACAGCGCGCGGTGGAACGCCCAGACCTGCTCCGGCGCGCCGTCGGCGACGGTGGCGACCGCGTTCGCCGCGCGCGTGGAGAAGCGCGCGCCGTCGGACTGCGGGTCCAGGAACGACATCGGCCGCAGGTCGAGCCGGGCCTGCCCGCTCGCGATGAGACGGTCCAGGGCTGCGCTGTTGGCAGCCTCGAAGCGGCCGCAGAACGGGCACATGTAGTCGAAGAACACCGCGACGCTCACCGGTGCCTCGGCCTGTCCCACCGCGATGCGGCCGTCCGCCGTCGCGGCGGCCGGGACGACGACATCGCCCGCGGGCGAGGCGTCGTCGTCACCGCCGGACAACGACATGACGACAGCAGCCACGATGGCGACGACGAGCGCTGCCACGACGACGGCTCCGGCTCGGAGCACCTTCCTTCGCCGCTCCGCCTCCTGGCGTGCGGCCAACTGGCGGGCCTGCTCCTCGGCTCGGGTCCTGGTCCTGCTCGTCGTCGTCACGGTCGTCCTTGTCCTCGGCATGGCACATCAGCCAGCCGCCTCGACGCGGCTGCAGGTCCATTCACGGACATCCGGAATCGGGGACGAAGGGGCGAAGGTCCCGCAGTCGGGCTCGAAACGTCCTGCCCCTGAAGCAGCACCAGGCGGGTGAGGACGTTCGCCTCTGTCGAAGCAACAGGCGCGCGGCGCAGGCTCGATACGCAGGACCTCGCCGAGGTTCCGTGACCCGAGGGGGTCGCCATGATCGCGCTGTCGCTGCTCGTCGTGCTGGTGGCCGTCGTCGGTGCCGTCGCGTGGCAGAGCTGGTCGAGACATCAGGAGACCGCGAGGGACGGCGCGGGTCCGACGCCGCCTGGACGGGTGTCACTGCTGACAGAGGCCGTCGCCTACGTCGGCGCCATCCTGGTGCTCGCCGGCGGTGCCGCCGGCGTGGGACAGCGGTGGTCCGACATCTCCGACGGCGGCCGCGTCGGCATCCTCGCCGGGGCAGCCGTGCTGTTCTTCCTGGCAGGTGTGCTGGTCCTGCAGGTCGCCGAGCCGGCGATCCAGCGGCTCGTGGGTGTGCTGTGGTTCGTCTCCGTAGCGGCTCTGGCCGGCGCTGTCGGGGTGGCCGAGCGTCTGGTCCTCGACCGGAGCGGCGAGCAGGTCGTGCTCGCCGTCGGGGTGGCATCCGCTGCCTACGGCGGAGGACTGTGGCTGGTCCGCCGCCGCGCGCTGCAGCAGGTCGCGCTGCTGATCGGCGTGATCCTCGCGACGATCGGCGCCGCCGGCACCATCGCCGGCGGTGAGCCGCCGCTGCTCCCCAGCGCTTTGGCGCTCTGGGCCGTCGGGCTCACCTGGGCGGCGCTCGGCTGGCGGCGCTACGTCGAGCCCACGTGGACAGCCGTTCCCCTGGGCGTCCTGCTCGCGCTGTGGTCCCCGACCATGGCGGTGGGGCCGCACGGCTGGTACTACGCGATCGCGATCGGCACCGCCGCCGCCGTCATGGCGGCCAGCGTCCCGGCTCAGAACCCCGTGCTGCTCGGCATGGGGTCCCTGGCGATGTTCGGCTACGTGACCGGGGCCGTCGTGCGCTTCTTCGGCGACGCCCTGGGCGTGCCGGCCGCGCTGTCGCTGACGGGACTGCTTATCCTGGGTCTCGCGCTCGTCACCGCGCGCCTGCTGAAGGCCGCTCGACCGGCAGGCAATCCGGGCGCCGAGGACGAACACGACCGGCAGCTGCACACGGTCGGCTGAACGACGAAGGGCGCCCGCCATCGACGCGGAGGTGGAGGTCGCACCGACCAGGAGGCGATCCCGCTGCGAGTGAGCCGGGGCCGGAATTCGTCACAGGTCGGTCCTACCGTCGTCGAGGTGTCGGAACGTGAGTGCACTCAGTGCGGGCGCGCTTTCCTCCCCTCGAGCCGTCACCGGCGATGTCCCGCTTGCCGGTCAAGAGACACCTGTGCCTGCGGCGCGCGGAAGCAGACGGCGAGCACTACGTGCCTGGCCTGCAGAGTGAAATCCGGCAGTGCTAATGGCCGTTGGCGCGGTGGACGCATCCGGCACAAGGCGGGCTACGTCATGGTGCTCCTGCGTGACCACCCGCGAGCGGGTAGCAACGGCTACGTCTTCGAGCACCTCCTCGTAATGGAAGAGCTGCTGGGACGCCATCTACTACCAGGCGAGACCGTCCACCATCGAAACGGCCTCCGTGATGACAACCGCCCGCAGAACCTTGAGCTGTGGACCCGTCCGCAGCCAAGCGGCATACGTGCGGCAGACGCAGTCGCATGGGCGCGAGAGGTGCTTGCCAGGTACGCGGAGACGGAGGTGGACGAAGGGCGCCCGCCCTGCGACGGTCCTCTCGGACCGTCGCAGGGCTGACGCCAACAACGTGCGTACGCCGCAGGGCGGACGTCACGCTCTTGGAGGTGGCGGGAATCGAACCCGCGTCCTCCGGTGCTTCAGCAGGGCTTCTCCGGGCGCAGCCGGCAGTGATTTTCTCGGCCCTCCCGATCTCGCCGGCGAGTCGGGAACGGGCCCAGCCGCGGTAGCTCACCACCCGCCCCCGCGGCCAAAGCGGGTGGTGGTCCTCCTAGCGATGCCAGGTCCTGGGCCGGAGGCTCTCCCAGGCTGACAGCGACGCTCTAGCTGCTAGGCAGCGAGGGCGTACGCGCGCTGATCATTGTCGGCGCTTGATTTTTTGCGACGTTGTTGGTTAACGAGATCATCGTCGCCTTCCTCGGCCCGCTTCACCTGCCTCGACATCCGAAGTCGAGACCTGTCACCCCCTTCGTGGTGTGTCCACGACAGGGTAACGCCGGGCGCCCACGGGTTGTGCCCGGTCAGCCGGCGATCGCGCGCAGGTGACGGCCGTCGGCCTCGGTGCGCGGACCGGGAGCGGAGAGCGGCAGCTGGCGCAGGCCGAGTGCCTTGCGGAGCGCGTCGGCGGGCATCGGCCGGCCGAGGTGGTAGCCCTGTGCGAAGTCGCAACCCAGCGTGCGCAGAGCGTCGGCGAGCGCCTCGTCCTCGACGCCCTCGCCGACGGCGCGGGCGCCGAGGCTGTGCGCCAGCTGCACCGTGGCGCGCACCAGCGCCCGGGCGCTCTCGGAGTCCGCGAGGCCGGCGACGAAGGTGCGGTCGATCTTGACCTCGTTGACGGCGACCCGCTGCAGGAAGGCGAGCGAGGAGTAACCGGTCCCGAAGTCGTCGACGGACAGCTGCACGCCCATCGTGCGGAGCGCGCCGAGGACCTCCTCGACCACCTCGAGCTCGCTCATCATCGTCGTCTCGGTGATCTCCAGGACGAGACGCTCGGCCGGCAGGCCGTGGCGCAGGAGGACCCGGCCGACGTCGGTGGAGATCTCCTTGTCGAGCAGGTTGCGCGCCGAGAGGTTCACCGCGACGTTGAGCTGCGAGCCGTCGGCCGCCCAGCTGGCGCACTCGGCGACGGCCTTCTCGACGACGACCATCGTGAAGTCGCGGATGAGCCCGGAGTGCTCGACGGCGCCGATGAACGCGTCGGGCGCGAGCAGCCCGCGCTGCGGGTGCTGCCAGCGCACGAGCGCCTCCGCGCCGACGGGCCGGCCGGTCGCGAGGTCGAACTGCGGCTGGAAGTGCACGACGAACTGGTCGTCGGCCAGCGCGGTGCGCAGCTCGGCGGCGAGGGCCAGCCGGTGCAGGCTCGACTCGTCACGGTCGACCCGGTAGTGCGAGAAGGAGCCGCGGGCCGTCTTCGCCTGGTAGAGCGCGACGTCGGCGCGACGCAGGAGCTCGTCGAAGGAGGTGGCGTCGGCCGGGTAGCACGCGACCCCGACGCTCCCCTCGATCGACAGCCGCAGACCGTCGAAGCCGACCGGCTCGGACAGCACGGTGAGCAGCCTGGCCGCGACCGCGTCCGCGTGCTCCGGCGTGCGCAGACCGCTGATGAGGACGGCGAACTCGTCTCCGCCGAGACGGCAGACCGCGTCGGCTCCCTTGACCGAGGAGACGATGCGCTGGCCGACCTGCTGCAGGAAGATGTCACCGGCGGCGTGGCCGAGGGTGTCGTTGATCTCCTTGAAGTGGTCGAGGTCGACGATGA
>SCTD01000040.1 GCA_004299215.1 Frankiales bacterium
GCCGCCTGTGACGCTGCTGCCGTGCAGGTAGCCGAAGCGAGCGCCCGCAGCCCTCAGCCGCTCAGCGACCAGCTCCAGATCGACCCGCTGCATGGGGCCATCGTCCCACGTGCGGCTCCACGGGTGCACTCACAACGCCAGGTCCCGCCAGCCGGCTCGTCTCGCAGGATGTGGCGATCAACCGGCCAGTCCAGGCGTGCATGATCGCCACATCCCGGCCGGGCCCGCGCTCAGTCCCCCACCGACAGCACCGTCAGCACCGCCGTGCCCGCCTCGTCGCTGGCGGCGAGGTCCACCTCGGCCGTGATCGCCCAGTCGTGGTGCCCGGCCGGGTCGTCGAGGATCTGCCGGACCAGCCACCGCCCCGGCTCGGCCGTGACCATGAAGAGCGCCGGCCCGCGCGCGTCGGGACCCGTGTTCACCGAGGAGTGCTCCTCGAAGTAGGCCCGGATCGGGTGCTCCCACTCGAAGTCGGGATCGAGCTCCCCCAGGTCGATCCACCGGCGCAGCGCGAAGAGCTCGACCCGGCGGAAGAGCGCGTTGCGGACCAGCACCCGGAAGGCCCGCTCGTTCGCGGTCACCGGCGGCGGGGTCTCGTCGACCGGCTGGGCCGCCGGCACCGGCGCCTCGCCCGACATCAGCGACTCCCACTCCTCCAGCAGCGAGGAGTCGGTCTGCCGGACGATCTCGCCGAGCCAGGAGATGAGGTCCTCGACCTCCTCGGTCCGGGCGGCGGTCGGCACCGTCCGGCGCAGCGCCTTGTAGGCGTCGGCCAGGTAGCGCAGCAGCAGCCCCTCGGACCGGGCCAGGCCGTAGAAGCCGACGTACTCCACGAACGTCATCGCCCGCTCGGACAGGTCGCGGGCCACCGACTTCGGCGTCAGCTCCTCGTCCGCCACCCAGGGGTGCCCGTCGCGGTAGATCTCGAAGGCCGCCTCGAGCTGCTCCCGCAGCGGCATCGGGTAGGAGATCTCCTCCAGCAGCTCCATCCGCTCGTCGTACTCGATGCCCTGTGCCTTCATCTCCGCGACGGCCTCGCCCTTGGCCTTGCTGCGCTGCGCCGCGAGCACCTGCCGCGGCGCCTCCAGCGTGGACTCGATCACGCTGAGCAGGTCCAGGGCGTACGACGGGGACTCCCGGTCCAGCAGCTCGAGGGCCGCCACCGCGAACGGCGACAGCGGCTGGTCCAGCGCGAAGTCCGGCTGCAGCTCGACGGTGAGGCGTACGGTCCGGCCGTCCGCGTCCGGGGTCTCCAGCCGCTCGACGGTCCCGGCGCGCAGCAGCGCGCGGTAGATGCTGATCGCCTTGCGCACCAGCCGCCGCTGGCCGGCGCGCGGCTCGTCGTTGGCCATCAGCAGCCGTCGCATGTGGGCGAAGAAGTCGCCCGGGCGCTGGGCGACCTGCAGCAGCATCGAGTGGCTGACCTTCATGGCGCTGGTCAGGGGCTCCGGCTCGGCCGCGACCAGCCGCTCGAAGGTCGGCTTGCCCCAGGA
>SCTD01000404.1 GCA_004299215.1 Frankiales bacterium
CCGGGCGCGAGCGCCGAGGCGAGCCGCGCGTCCACGAGCTCGTCGGTGGCGCGCCGCTGGTCGGACAGCATGGTGCGCACCCACGCCGCCATCCGCTCGCGGGTCGGGTCGGCGTTGAACTCCATCAGCCGCGCGATGCCCTCCGACGGCGACGGCCCGAAGACCGGCACTCCCGTCCCGCCCGCGCCGTTGAGCAGCAGCCTGCCGACCCGCGACGGGTTGTCCAGCGTGAAGCGCACCGCGACGTCGGCGCCCATCGAGTTGCCGACGAGCGAGACCGTCTCCAGCCCCAGCTCGTCCACCAGACCGAGCACGGTCTCGGCCGAGAAGCGCAGGTAGCTCCTGTCGTAGCGCTCCGGCCGCTCGCTCGCGCCGAAGCCCGGCTGGTCGACGACCAGGCAGCGCAGGCCGGCGGACAGCGCCGGCAGCACGTGGCCGAAGTTGGCCCACCCGGTGACACCCGGCCCCGAGCCGTGCAGGAAGACGACCGGCGGGCCCTCGCCGACGTCGTGGAAGGCGATCTTTCGGCCGTCGACCTCGACGGTGCGCCGGGTGTCCTCGGGCGTCACAGTGACATCTTCACTCGCTCCAGAAGCGCGCAGCGCTCCCGCTCCTGCGTCGCGGGGCACCCCGCGCGTCCTCCGCTCACAGGACCTTCTCCGCCACGATCTCGAGCGCGATGTCGATGAGCTGGTCCTCCTGGCCGCCGACCAGCTTGCGCTCGCCGGCGCGGATGAGCAGCTCGGCGCCGGACACGTCGTAGCGCTGCGCCAGCCGGTCCGCGTGCTTGAGGAAGCTCGAGTAGACGCCGGCGTAGCCCATCGTCAGCGACAGCCGGTCGAGCAGGCACTCGCCGTCCATCGCCGGGCGCACGACGTCCTCGGCGGCGTCGATGATCTTCCGGACGTCGACCCCGGTGCGGATGCCCATCTTGCTCGCCACCGCGACGAAGCCCTCGACCGGCGTGTTGCCGGCCCCGGCGCCGAAGCGCCTCGTGGAGCCGTCCATCTGGCGCGCACCGGCGCGGTAGGCCAGCACCGAGTTGGCGACGCCCAGGCCGAGGTTCTCGTGACCGTGGAAGCCGACCTGCGCGTCGTCGCCGAGCTCGGCGACAAGGGCCGCGACGCGGTCCGAGGTCTGCTCCATGATGAGCGCGCCCGCCGAGTCGACGACGTAGACGCACTGGCAGCCGGCGTCGGCCATGATGCGCGCCTGCCTGGCGAGGTTCTCCGGCGACGTCGAGTGGCTCATCATCAGGAAGCCGACGGTCTCGAGGTCGAGCTCTCGGGCCAGCCCGAAGTGCTGCACGGACACGTCCGCCTCGGTGCAGTGCGTCGCGATCCGGCAGATCGCACCACCGGCGTCCTGCGCGGCGCGGATGTCGTCCTTGGTGCCGAGTCCCGGCAGCATGAGGAAGGCGATCTTCGCGCGCTTCGCCGTCTTCACCGCGGCCCGGATCAGGTCGAGCTCCGGCGTGTGGCTGAAGCCGTAGTTGAACGACGAGCCGCCGAGCCCGTCGCCGTGCGTGACCTCGATGACCGGCACGCCCGCGTCGTCGAGCGCCGCCACGATGTCGGTGACGTGCTCGAGGGTGAACTGGTGCCGCTTGGCGTGCGACCCGTCGCGCAGCGAGGAGTCGGTGACGCGTACGTCGAGGTCCTCGCTGTAGGGCTGCATCGGGCGGCCGAGCGTCTCCGAGAACTGCTGCGGCATCGTCATGCGCGGGCTCCTGTCGGGATGCGGGTGGCCAGCACCTCGCCGACGCGCACGGCGGCGGCGGTCATGATGTCGAGGTTGCCGGCGTAGGCCGGGAAGTAGTCGCCCGCACCCTCGACCTCGAGGAAGACGGCGACGCGCGCCATCCCGCCGTTCACGTCGCTCGGGTCGTCGAACTGCGGCTCGCGCGCCCGGTAGCCCGGGACGTACTCCGCGACCTCGGCGACGCGCCGGGTGATGGCCTCGCCGATCGCGTCGCGGTCGGCGTCCTCGGGGATCGCGCAGAAGACGGTGTTGCGCATCAGCGGCGGCGGGTCGGCCGGGTTGAGGATGATGATCGCCTTGCCGCGCTCGGCGCCGCCGACGACCTCGAGCCCGCGCGCGGTGGTGCGGGTGAACTCGTCGATGTTGTTGCGCGTGCCGGGACCGGCCGACTTCGACGACACCGACGACACGATCTCGGCGTACCTCACCGGCACGACCGCGCTGATGGCGTGCACGATCGGGATCGTCGCCTGCCCGCCGCAGGTGACCAGGTTGAGGTCGGCCGCGTCGAGGTGCTCGTCGAGGTTCGCGGCCGGCACGACGTACGGCCCGATCGCTGCGGGTGTGAGGTCGACCGCGCGGATCCCTGCCTCGGCGTAGCGGGGGCTGTTCTCCCGGTAGACGTAGGCGCTGGTGGCCTCGAAGACGAGGTCGGGCTTCTCCGACTGCGCGAGCAGCCAGTCGACGCCCTCGTGCGAGGCCTCCAGCCCCGCCTTGCGGGCGATCGCCAGACCCTCGGAGTCGGGGTCCACGCCGACCATCCAGCGCGGCTCGATCGCCTCGGAGCGCAGCAGCTTGGCCAGCAGGTCGGTGCCGATGTTGCCGGAGCCGACGATCGCGGCGGTGGCCTTGCTCATGGACGAGCCTTCCTCTAGACGAACGACAGGGAGACCGAGCCGAGCCCGGTGAAGTCTGCGGTGACGGTGTCGCCGGCGACGACGTCGTAGGCACGCGTGCACGAGCCGGGCAGCACCACGTGGCCGGCCTCGAGCCGGACGCCGAACGACGCGACCTTCTCCGCCAGCCAGGCGACGGCGATCGCCGGGTTGCCCAGCACGGCGTCGGAGCGCCCGCTCGCGACCTGCTCGCCGTTCTTCCAGAGCACGGCGTCGATGGCGGTGAGGTCGAGCTCGTCGGGCTTGCGCCGCTCGCGGCCGAGCACGACGCCGGCAGAGGAGGCGTTGTCGGCGATGGTGTCCTCGAGCCCGATCCGCCAGTCAGCGATGCGGCTGTCGATGAGCTCGATCGACGGCACGACGGCCTCGGTCGCGCGCAGCACGTCCTCGACGGTGCAGCCCTCGCCGGGGAGGTCCGCGCCGAGCAGGAAGCCGACCTCGACCTCGACCCGCGGCAGCAGGTAGCGGGAGGTGTCGACGGGGGTGTCCTCCGACAGCACCATGTCGTGCAGCAGGTGGCCGTAGTCCGGCTCGTCGACGCCCATCATCTCCTGCATCGCCTTGGACGACAGGCCCACCTTGTGGCCGTAGACGGTGGCGCCGCTCGCCAGCCGTCGGCGGATCCCGCGGAGCTGGATCTCGTACGCGTCCACGACGTCGATGCCGGGGAAGCTCTCGCGCAGCGGCGGGATCGGGCGCGCGTCGAGCTCGGCCGTACGGAGGAGCTCTGCGGCGCGGTCCCGCTCGGCGTCGCTCAGCACGGGCTCAGCCCGTAGTCGCCGCGGAAGAACAGCAGCGGTCCCTCCTCGCGCGGGGTGACCAGCTGCTGCACGTGACCGACGACGATGTCGTGGTCGCCCGCGCGGTGCACGTCCTCGATGGTGCACATGATCTGCGCGAGGCAGTCCTCGATGGCCGGGCCCCACGCGGTCTGCGCCCAGTCGAGACCGGCGAACTTGTCGACGCCGGTCGTGGCGAACTGCGCGCACACCTCGCGCTGGTCGGCGGCCAGCACGTTGACGACGAAGTGGCCGGACGCGGCGATGCGCGGCCACGACGTCGACGTGTGCGCCGGGCAGAAGAGCACCAGCGGCGGGTCGAGCGACACCGAGGCGAACGACTGGCAGGCGAAGCCGACCGGTCCCTGGTCGTCCTCGCCGGTGACGACGACGACGCCGGTGGCGAAGGAGCCGAGGACGCGGCGCATCTCGGCGGGGGCGACCGGCGCGTGCACGCGCGAGACCATGGCGCTCACTTCTGCGGGTACTTCCAGCGGTGGCCCCAGAAGCTGTCGGCGGTGATGTCCTCCGCCGTGTAGCCCTCGGCCGGGATGCGCCGGCCGAAGCAGCCGAGCTCGACGTCGCAGCCGCTCGGCGTCGCCACGTAGAACGACACCATGTGGTCGTTGGTGTGCCGGCCGAGCGTGCTGCTGAGGTGGAACTTGTGCTCGTGCAGCCGGTCCAGCGCGCGACCCACGTCGTCGAGCTCGGTCACCTCGAGCATGAAGTGGATGATGCCGTTCGGCTGCCACCACGGTCCGAGCGCCAGCGTGTGGTGCCGCTCGTTCGTCGACAGGAAGCGCACGAAGTAGCGGCCGTCGGGATCACCCTTCGGCACCATCG
>SCTD01000405.1 GCA_004299215.1 Frankiales bacterium
TGCGCTCGGCGTTGGAGACGGACGACCCTCCGTACTTCTGCACGACGAGGCCCATGGGCATCGAGTCTACGGCTCAGCCCCGGCGGTAGAGCCGCACGGTGAGCGGGGCGAAGACGGCGGTGAGCCCGACGGCGACGAGCAGCACGATCCCGATGTCCGAGCCGCGGGCGTTGCCGTCCATCAGCCCGCGCGAGGCGGTGGCCAGCAGCGAGATCGGGTTGACGTCGACGAACCGCTTGAGCACCGACGGCAGCGTCTCCGGGTCGACGAAGACGTTGGACAGGAAGGTCAGCGGGAAGATGCCCATGAAGCCGGCGTTCATCACGGCGTTCGGCGACCGCAGCAGCAGCCCGAGCACGCTGAAGACCCAGGACAGCGCGAACGAGAAGACGACGACGAGGGCGAGCGCCGCGAGCACCCCGGGCAGGCCGGCGTCCGGCCGGTAGCCGAGCGCGACGCCCAGCACGACGATCACGGTGCCCGCGATGAGGTAGCGCACGGCGTCGCCGAGCAGCGAGCCGAGCAGCGGCGCCGCCCGCCACATCGGCAGCGAGCGGAAGCGGTCGACCACGCCCTTGGTGAGGTCGGTGTTGAGCGAGATGCCGGAGTAGACGGTGGTGAAGAGCACCGACATCACGAGCATCCCCGGGAGGATGTAGTCGAGGTACTCGCCGGTCGAGCCCGCGATGGCGCCGCCGAACAGGTAGGTGAACATCAGCACGAACATCACCGGCGTGATCGTCACGTCGAGCAGCTGCTCCGGGACGTGCTTGACCTTGAGCATGCCGCGCCAGCCGAAGGTGATCGCCGCGGACAGCGGGGACGCCGGTGCCGGACGCCCGGTGGACGCGATGGCCTTGCGGACGGCGACCTGGTCGACGCCGGGCGCGGTGGTGGTGGCAGTCATGCGGAGGTCTCCTCGAGGTCGCTGGGAACGGCGTCCGCCTCGGCGGGATGTCCGGTCAGGGCGAGGAACACCTCGTCGAGGCTCGGCTGGGCGAGCGAGAAGCCACCGATCTGCACGACGTCGGCAAGGCGTCCCACGACCGCCGCGGCCACGTCGGGGTCGGAGCAGGCGACCGACAGCGCCGCCGGGTCGGACGCCAGGGTCACCGCGCCGAGCCGCTCCTGCAGCACCTGCTGGGCCGCCGGGCGCTGCGCGGGGTCGAGCAGCCGGACGTGCAGCACGCCGCCGCCGATCGAGGCCTTGAGCTGAGCCGGGGTCCCCTCGGCGATGACGCGGCCGCGGTCGATGACGGCGATGCCCTCGGCCAGCTGGTCTGCCTCCTCGAGGTACTGCGTGCAGAGCAGCACCGTGGTGCCGGCCGCGACGAGGGTCCGGACGATCTCCCAGACCTGGTTGCGGGACCTCGGGTCGAGGCCGGTGGTCGGCTCGTCCAGGAACATCAGCTCGGGGGTCACCACCAGGCTGGCGGCGATGTCGATCCGCCGCCGCATGCCGCCGGAGTAGCCCTTGACCAGCCGGCCGCCGTCCTGCGAGAGCCCGAAGGCGTCGAGCAGCTCGGCGGCACGCGCCTTCGCGCCGGCCCGCCCCAGACCGAGCAGCCGCCCGACCAGCACGAGGTTCTCGGCGCCGGTGAGGTCCTCGTCGACCGAGGCCAGCTGGCCGGTCAGGCTCACCTTGCCGCGGACGGCGGCGCCCTCCGCCACCACGTCGTGGCCCAGCACCCGGGCGCTGCCGGCGTCGGGCCGGGTCAGCGTCGCGAGCATGCGGATGGTCGTCGTCTTGCCCGCGCCGTTCGGGCCGAGCACGCCGTAGACGCAGCCGCGGCGGACCGCGAGGTCGACGCTCTGCACCGCCTGGACCGCGCCGTACGACTTCGCCAGGCCGGCCGCCTCGATCGCGAGGGTCATGTCTGCCTCCGGGGAGTGGGTCGTACGTAGGACGTCACGGCGCGGGGCGACTCATCGGCCGATGAGTCCCGGCCTCGCGGGCCGTCTGCCCAGCATGGACGGAGGGTCCGACAGAACGCTTCTGCTTTTCGCGCTGACCGGCTGCCCGGACCTTGCCGTGCTCGACGCCCTCGCCCGGCTGCAGCTGACCGCCCGGCGCACCGGAATGAGCTGCGAGCTGCTCGCGACGGGACAAAGCCTGGCCGAGCTCCTCGACCTCGCGGGCCTCTCAGCGGTCGTGGGGCAGCCGGTCCGGGAGGCCGAAGCGCGGGAAGAGCGCGGCGGTGTCGAGGAAGTGGTGCAGGTGGACGAGCCGCCCGTCTGACACCTCCACGACCTGCAGCGCCCACGGCACGTAGCCGTCGCCGTCCGCCGCGGGCTTGTAGTGCCCGAACGCCGGGCAGCCGTTCGCGGAGGTCGGCACCAGCCGCGAGCCCTTGCAGCCGATCCCGGTGCCCAGGTAGAAGGCGGCCACGTCCTCCGGACCGCGCAGCCACAGGGGCAGCGGCGGCATCGAGAAGCCCGCGTCCTCCGACAGCAGCGACACCAGGGACGGGATGTCGTACGCCTCGAACGCCGAGACGTAGCGCGCCAGCAGCTCGCGATCGCCGTCCTGCAGCGGGACCTGCGGCGAGCCCTCGGACAGGCCCCGCTCGCCGAGCGTGGCGCGCGCCCGCTGCAGCGCGCTGTTGACCGACGCGACCGTCGTGTCGAGCAGCTCGGCAACCTCTGAAGCCTGCCAGCACAGCACTTCTCGCAGGATGAGCACGGCGCGCTGCTTCGGCGGCAGGTGCTGCAGGGCGGCGACGAACGCCAGCCGGACGGTGTCGCGGAAGACCGCGCTCTGCGCCGGGTCGTCCAGGTCGCCGTCGGGGATCGGCTCGACCCAGACCTCCTGGGGCAGCGGCTCGCCCACCGGGCCGGCGGCGGAGCCCGCAGACGCGAGGTCCATCGGCAGCGCGCGCCGCTTCTTGGCCCGCAGGCTGTCGAGGCAGACGTTGGTCGCGATGCGGTAGAGCCAGGACCGGGTCGACGAGCGGCCCTCGAAGCGGTCGAGGCCCTGCCAGGCCTTGACCATCGTCTCCTGCACGGCGTCGTCGGCGTCGAAGGCGGAGCCCAGCATCCGGTAGCAGTAGCCGCGCAGCTCGCCGCGGTACTGCTCGAGCTCCTCCTGCGCGGGCGCGAGCGTCTCGGTCACGGCGCCCACCCTGCCACGCGGCGTCGGTCCGGACTAGAGGTCGGGGAGCGGCTCCTCGGCGGCATCGAGGCGTACGTGCGCGACGACGCTCTGCAGCGCGCGCAGGGCCGCGCCTGCCGAGCCGCCCCAGCTGTTGAGGTAGGTGAACTGCCACCACCAGAGGGCTTCCCGTCCTCGCCCGGCGTCGTAGTGCAGCAGGCCGCGGAACAGGTCGTTGGTCATGTCGGCCAGGTCGTCCGACAGCCGGTACGGCACGGGCGGGTCGTCGGAGTAGGGGTCGAAGACCTCGCTGTAGGCGTCGATCGCCTCGAGCTGCTGCACCAGGCCGTCGCGCACCTTGTCCATGTCGGGCACCGGGTCGGTCAGCGGCTCGACGTTGTCGTCGAGGATGACGTCGGTCCGGGCGCCGAGGTGGGCCCCGGCCACGCACATCTGCGCGACGTCGAGCAGCAGCAGGGCGACGGCCTGGTCGCCGGCGCGCCCGGAGGCGACGAGCTCCAGGGTCTCCAGGAAGCTCCGCACGTCGCGGGCGACGTCGGTCGCCAGCTCCAGGTCCTCGCGGGGTTCGGTGAGCGGTTCAGACATCGACCTGTCTCCGTCCTTCGAAAGCGCGTCCGAGGGTCACCTCGTCCGCGTACTCCAGGTCGCCCCCCACGGGCAGCCCGCTGGCCAGTCGCGTCACGCGCAGCCCCATCGGGCTGACCAGACGCGCGAGGTAGGTCGCCGTCGCCTCGCCCTCGAGGTTCGGGTCGGTGGCGAGGATCAGCTCGGTCACCGCCCCGTCCTGCAGCCGCACCATCAGCTCGCGCACGCGCAGGTCGTCCGGGCCGATGCCCTCGATCGGGCTGATCGCGCCGCCGAGCACGTGGTAGCGGCCGCGGAACTCGCGCGTCTTCTCGATCGCGACGACGTCCTTGGACTCCTCCACCACGCAGATCACCGACAGGTCGCGGCGCGGGTCGCGGCAGACGCGGCACTCGTCCTGCTCGCTGACGTTGCCGCAGATCCGGCAGAACCGGACCTTGTCCTTGACCTCGGTCAGCGCCGTGACGAGCCGGCGCACGTCGGCCGGGTCGGCGGCGAGCAGGTGGAAGGCGATCCGCTGCGCGCTCTTCGGACCGACGCCGGGCAGTCGCCCGAGCTCGTCGATGAGGTCCTGGACCGCGCCTTCGTACATGTCTGGCCGGGTCTACATCCCGGGCAGGCCGAGGCCGCCCAGCCCGCCGGCGAGCGGACCCATCGTGCTGGCCTGCAGCTCCTGCGCCTTGGCCGCAGCGTCGCGGATGGCGGCCACGACCAGGTCCTCGAGGCTCTCGACGTCGTCCGGGTCGACCGCCCTGGGGTCGATCTTCAGGCGGAGCACCTCGCCGGACCCGGTGACCGTGGCGCTGACCAGGCCACCGCCGGCACTGCCCTCGACCTCGGTCTCGGCCAGCTTGGCCTGCGCCTCGACCAGCTGCTGCTGCATCTTCTGGGCCTGCTTCATCAGCTGCTGCATGTTGGGCTGTCCGGGGCCGGGCACGTGGGTCTCCTGTCGTCTCGTTGACCGGAGCGTACGGCCAGCGTCAGTCGTCGCCGGACGTGCTCATCACCTTGCCGCCCAGCTCGGTCTCGACCAGGCGCAGCGCGGCGTCCTCGCCCCTCGGCTCCTGGGGCGGCGGTGGCGCGTCCGGGTCCTCCGGCTCGGCCTCGTCACCGGGAGCGAAGCCGGTCTCCTCCGCGGGTGGCGGCGGGGCGTGCTCCGGGCGCCGGTCGGGTCGTGCCCCGCGATCGTGCGGGGCCAGGCTGTCGTGCAGCACGCAGCGCAGGTCGAGGTCGACGCCGAGGGTGGCCTGCAGCGCCTCGCGCAGCACGTCGGGGCCGACGCTGCCCTGGAACTGCCGCAGCAGCGGGGCGTGCTGGAAGGCCAGCACCAGGGTGCGCCCCTCGACGCTGGCCACCGTCGCGTCGGCGAGCAGCGCGTGCGAGGCGCGCTTGCGGCTCTTGACCTCGCCCAGGACGGTGTCCCACGCGCTGCGCAGGGCGGCGGCGTCGATGCTGCCGGGGGCGCTCGGGGGGGCCGGCGTCGGCTCCGCTGCCGCGGGGTGCGCGTCCGGGCGAGCGGACGTCGCGGCAGGGGCGGGGCTGGGATCGGAGGGAGTACGGCCGAGCTCGGCGGTGGTCGGCCACGCCTGAGCGGCCGGCGCCTCCGGGGGAGCCTCTTGCGTGGGGGGCGGCAGGGGGGCGTCGCCGCGGACGGCGTCGACCTCGGTGCGGGCCGGGCCGCCGGCAGCCTCCGTCACGGCGGGGCGCGTCGGTCGGGACGGCGGGACCGGCGGGGGGCCGGTCGGCCGGTCAGGGGCTGGACCGGCGCCGGCGATGTCGAGCCGCCGCTCGAGCCGCTCGAGCCGGGCGAGCAGCGCCGAGTCGTCGGCGCTCGCGGCGGGCAGCAGCACCCGGGCGCAGACCAGCTCCAGCAGCAGCCGCGGGGTGGTCTTGCCGCGCATCTCGACGAGCCCGGCGTGGAAGAGGTCGGCGGCGCGGGACAGCCCTGCCGTACCCATCGCGACGGCCTGCCGGCCCATCCGCTCGAGCTGGTCGTCGGGGCAGTCGAGCAGCCCGGTGGAGCCGGCGTCCGGGACGGCGTCCAGGACGATCAGGTCGCGCAGCCGCTCGAGCACGTCGGTCGCGAACCGCCGCGGGTCGTGGCCGCCCTCCATCACCTGGTCCAGCAGGCCGAAGACCGCGGCGGCGTCGTGCGCGGCGAAGGCGTCGACGATGCCGTCGAGCAGCGAGTCGGGGGTGACGCCGAGCAGCGCCGCAGCGCCCTCGCGCGTCACGCCGTCCGGCCCCGCGGAGGCGAGCACCTGGTCCAGGATCGACAGGCCGTCACGCGCGCTGCCGGCCGCCGCTCGTACGACCAGCGGGATCACCGTGCTGTCGACGGCGATGCCCTCCGACTCGGCGACCCTGGTCAGCAGCTCGGTCAGCGCCTTCGGCGACATCAGCCGGAACGGGTAGTGGTGGGTGCGCGAGCGGATGGTCTGCAGGACGTTCTCGGGCTCGGTCGTCGCGAAGACGAACTTCACGAACTCCGGTGGCTCCTCGACGAGCTTCAGCAGCGCGTTGAACGCCGCCGTGGTGACCATGTGGGCCTCGTCGATGATGTAGACCTTGTAGCGGCTGGAGACGGGGGCGAAGAAGGCCCGCTCGCGCAGGTCGCGGGCGTCGTCGACGCCGTTGTGCGAGGCCGCGTCGATCTCGATGACGTCGAGCGACCCGGGGCCGTTGGGCGCCAGCGCGACGCAGGAGCCGCACTCCCCGCACGGGTCCGGCGTCGGGCCCTGCTCGCAGTTCAGCGAGCGGGCCATGATCCGCGCGCTGGAGGTCTTGCCGCAGCCGCGCGGCCCGCTGAACAGGTAGGCGTGGCTGATGCGGCCGTTCGACAGCGCCTGCCGCAGCGGGTCGGTGACGTGCGCCTGCCCCATCACCTCGGCGAAGCTGGCAGGCCGGTACTTGCGGTAGAGCGCCAGGCTCACGCTGCTCCTCCAGGAAAAGTGAGGACCCCCCGCACACCCGCCCAGAGCCTGCCTGCCCTTGCTGCCTTCCGGCCCTGGGGGGGTTCAGCGGGATGGGCGCCGCACGAGGGGTCTGGCGAGAACCCTACCGGTCCCCCGTGACCGGTGTCTCCGCTAGGATCGCCGGCGGAGGATTCGCCTAGTTGGCCTATGGCGCACGCTTGGAAAGCGTGTTGGGGGCAACCCCTCGCGAGTTCGAATCTCGCATCCTCCGCCGCGGTCCGGGAGCCGCCCCCGCAGGACGGGGGCGGCTCCCGGCGTTCGTCACGCGCATGTCACCCGGCTCGGCCAGGATGGACGCATGGCGCGGCCGTTCGCAGTGACCCGCGACGTCTCCCGGAGGGCGTCACGGACCGCGGTGCGCCGGGTCCGGGCGGCTGCCCGCGCGGACGGCGCCGACCGCAGCGGCCTGTCGGCGCTGATCAGCGTGCACGCCCTGCACGCCGCGGGCGACGCGCTCGTGGCCGTCGCCCTGGCCGGCACGCTGTTCTTCAACGTGCCGCTGGGCGAGGCGCGCACCAGCGTCGCGCTCTACCTGCTCCTCACCATGCTGCCGTTCACGCTTCTGGTGCCCGTGGCCGGTCCGCTGCTGGACCGCTTCCCGCACGGCCGCCGCAACGTCCTCGCGGTCACGACCGGCGGCCGCGGCCTGCTGACCTGGGTGATGGCCGGCGCCACCGCCTCGCTCGGCCTCTACCCCCTGGCACTGGCGGTGCTGGTGCTGTCGAGGGCGTACGGCGTGGCGCGCAGCGCGGCCGTTCCCCGCGTACGACCGCCGGCCGTCGGGCTGGTGTCGGCCAACGCGCGGCTCAACGTGGCGTCCGTCGCCGCCGCGTCGGCGGCCGCCGGCGTCGGGTCGGCCATGGTCGCGGTCCTCGGGTCGTCGTCGTGGGTGCTGCGGCTCGCCAGCCTGCTGCTGATCACGGCCGCGGTCCTCGCGCTGCGCCTGCCGTCGCACGTCGACGAGCCGGCCGCCCACCCCGTCGAGGACGCCCTGCCGCCGGCGCGGTTCCGGCTGCGCGACATGGCTCCTC
>SCTD01000406.1 GCA_004299215.1 Frankiales bacterium
CTTCGCGCCCGAGGTGGGCGCTCTTACCAGGTCTTGCCGGACCTGCGGCTCACGACGTGAGGCTCACGAGCTCTGTCCACAGCTGCGCCATGCCAGAAAGCTTGACGCACGAGAGCGCTTGACGTACGAACATGTGTTCGAATACGATGACGCATGGCCAGCCGACAGGACCTCCGCGAGATCGAGGACGACTGTCCTTGGCTGCGCGAGGACTTCCGGGCCGGGTTGGCCGTCCTGAGCGACTCGGTGGGGGAGCAGGCCCGCCGCTTCGCTGCCGAGATGGTGGTGCTTGCCGAGCTCACGGCGATGGTGCCCCGGTGCCCGTTCGACGAGTCCGGCGCCACGCCCTGGACCTCCTTCCGCCGAGAGGTCGCCGTCGCACGCAAGGTGAGCGATCGGGCAGCTGCTGCCGACATCCGGGCCTCCGTCGCGCTGACCACCTGCTTGCCTCGCACGCTGGAGCTGCTGCACGCAGGACAGGTGACGGTGGCTCGGGCCAGAGTGGTCATCAGCGAGCTGGAGGGTGTCGACGAGGCCATCGCGCGGATGGTCGATGCGGAGCTCGCCGACAGGGTCACCCTGCTGTCGGCCGCCCGCATCAAGCAGGAGGTCCGACGGGCCGTCGTGAAGGCCGACCCGGACGAGGCCGCGCGGCGGACGGCTGAGAAGAACGACCGGCGCGACGTCATCTTCATGCCCGACACCGATGACCAGGCGAGCGTGGTCATCGCCGGACCGGCCGTGCCGGTCGCGCGCTGGTACCAGACGCTCGACCAGCGAGCCCGCGCGCTCAAGGCCGCTGGGGACCGCCGCACCCTGGCGCAGCTGAGGTTCGACCTGGCCGTCACCGACTACCCCTGTGCCGTGCACGCCCCGGCAGACCCGACCCAGGACCCGCGACAGGACGCAGACCAGGTCGCCACCGCAGCAGCCGTCGTCGCCGGCTCCCGGCTGGACGTCGACAAGATCGCTGCTGAGGCAGGGCTCCGCCCGAGCTTCACCGAGCCCGCCGGCACCGACTGCCGCAGGAGCCGGCCCGTCCAGGCCAGCATCGGCGTCCCGGTCGAGACCGGACTCGGGCTGAGCAACGAACCTGGTTGGCTCGACGGATACGGCTGGATCAGCGCCCCGACCTGCCGCCTGCTGCTCGTCGACGCCGAGCTCCGCAGGGTCTGCGTCCGCGTCGGCACCGGCGAGCTGGTGGACCGTGCCGAGCGCGCCGTTCGGCCACCACCGACCTACGTCGGGCTACGACATGCCCTGCTCGACATGGTGGTCGACGAGATCACCCTCACCGGCGCGGCCGGCCGGGTCGAGGATCAGCATGACCCGAGTCCTGGGCTGCGCGAGCTGGTGCAGCTGCGTGACCGCTACGACGACGGTCCGACCGGGGTGATGGTCCGCGCACGCGCCTGCGACCTCGATCACGACCGTCCCTGGCCGGCGGGTCCGACCGCTGCGTGGAACCTCGTCGCCCGGTCCGACCGCACCCACGGGCTCAAGCACTACGGCTGGACGCCGCTGCGCACCCCGACGTCAACGCTGTGGTTCAGCCCGACCGGCCAGTGCATCGAGGTCCCTCGCCACCAGCAGCCGCCGCCGGGGATCGACGCCCCTGACCAACCGGCCGTCCTGCCCGACCCCGACGACCTCGCGACCCTGGACCTCGCGCAGCTCCAGCCGTCGACCGACCAGGACCTCCGTCCGTGGATCCGCGACCTGCCCGAGGACACCACCCGGTGGACCTGGATCACCGACGAGGAAGGGCCACTGCCGTTCTGAGCGCCGGCAGGTTCCGCGCACGGAGCCGCCGGGCAGGTGGCCTCCATGACGGTGTTCGGCTTCCACGCCTCGCACGAGCAGATCCGGCCCAGCGCGCTCCTCGAGGCGGTCCAGCTCGCCGAGCAGGTCGGCTTCACCGCCGCGATGTGCTCCGACCACTTCTCGCCGTGGAGCGAGCGGCAGGGGCAGTCCGGGTTCGCCTGGTCCTGGCTCGGGTCCGCGCTGCAGGCGACCAGCCTGCCGGTCGGCGTGG
>SCTD01000407.1 GCA_004299215.1 Frankiales bacterium
GGATCCTGCGCGAGCGCGACCTGCTGCGCGACCTGCGCGGCAGCGCCGACCTCGTCCTCGACACGAGCGTCCTCAACGTGCACGAGCTCCGCGGGAAGATCACGGCCGCGTTCGGAGACCCGGCCGACGACTCGCGGCTGAGCCTGACGGTGCTGTCCTTCGGCTTCAAGTACGGCCTGCCGGTCGACGCGGACCTCGTCGCCGACGTCCGCTTCCTGCCCAACCCGCACTGGATCCCCGACCTCCGGCCGCACAGCGGGAAGGACGCCGCGGTGCGCGACTACGTCCTGGCGCAGGACGGCGCCGTCGAGTTCCTGGACCGGTTCGAGGGCCTGCTGCGGCTGGTCTTCGCCGGCTACGAGCGTGAGGGCAAGCGGTACGCGCTGGTCGCCGTCGGCTGCACCGGGGGCAAGCACCGCAGCGTCGCGATGACCGAGCAGCTGGCAGCGCGGCTGGGGGGCGACGGCGTCGACGTGCGGGTCGTCCACCGTGACCTGGGGCGCGAGTGAGCGCCCCGAAGGTCGTCGCCCTCGGCGGTGGTCACGGCCTGTTCGCGTCGCTGCAGGCGCTCCGCCGGTTGACGCCGCATCTCACCGCCGTCGTGACCGTGGCCGACGACGGCGGCTCCAGCGGCCGGCTGCGGACCGAGCTGGGCATCCTGCCGCCGGGCGACCTGCGGATGGCGCTCGCCGCGCTCGCCGGCGACGACGACTGGGGCCGCACCTGGGAGCGCCTCCTGCAGCACCGCTTCGGCGGCGACGGCCCGCTCGCCGGTCACGCGGTGGGCAACCTGGTGCTGGCCGGGCTGACCGAGTCGGTCGGCGACCCGGTCGAGGCCCTGGACCTCACGGCCCGGCTGGTCGGTGCGGTCGGGCGGGTGCTGCCGATGAGCTGCAGCCCGCTGGAGATCGTCGCCGAGGTCCTCGGGCTCGACCCGTCGGATGCCGGGGCGGTCACCGAGGTCGTCGGTCAGGTCGCCGTGGCGACCACGACCGGCACCGTCTCGGCGGTGCACCTGCGGCCGGCGGAGCCGGTCGCCTGCGAGCAGGCGGTGCAGGCGGTCCTCGACGCCGACTGGGTGGTCCTGGGACCGGGGTCGTGGTTCACCAGCGTGCTGCCGCACCTGCTCGTGCCCGGCCTCCGTGACGCCCTGGTCTCGACGAGCGCCCGCCGGCTGGTCTGCCTGAACCTCGCCGCCCAGGCCGGCGAGACCGACGGCTTCTCGCCGGAGGCGCACCTCGACGTCCTGGCCGGGCATGCCGCGGAGCTGAGCGTGGACGTGGTCCTGGCGGACACCGCGGCGGTGGGTGACGCGCATGGTCTGATGGCCACGGTCGCCGGGAGCGGCGGCCGGCTGGTCCTCGCGCCGGTCGCCCGTGACGACGGGACGCCGCGGCACGACCCCGACCGGCTGGCGGCAGCGCTCGCCGGCGTCCTGCTCGACGACCACGACAGCGCGACCCCGGAGGCACCTGCATGGCGATGACGGCAGCGGTCAAGGACGAGCTCTCGCGGCTCACCGTGACCCGGCCCTGCTGCCGGAAGGCGGAGATCAGCTCCCTGCTGCGCTTCGCGGGCGGCCTGCACATCGTGGCCGGCAAGATCGTCGTGGAGGCCGAGCTCGACACCGGCGCCACCGCCCGGCGGCTGCGCAAGGAGCTGGCCGAGGTCTACGGCCACGCCAGCGACGTGCACGTCGTCGCCGCGGGCGGGCTCCGGAAGGGCAGCCGCTACGTCGTGCGCGTGTCCAAGGACGGCGACGGCCTGGCCCGGCAGACCGGGCTCATCGACGGTCACGGCCGACCGGTGCGCGGGCTCCCGCCGCAGGTCGTCAGCGGTGGCACCTGCGACGCCGCCGCCGCCTGGCGCGGAGCTTTCCTCGCCCACGGGTCGCTCACCGAGCCCGGGCGGTCGTGCTCGCTCGAGATCACCTGCCCCGGGCCGGAGGCGGCGCTCGCGCTGGTCGGCTCCGCCCGCCGGCTCGGCGTGGCCGCGAAGGCCCGCGAGGTCCGCGGCGTCGACCGGGTGGTCGTCCGCGACGGCGACGCGATCGGCGTGCTGCTGACCCGGCTCGGCGCCCACGAGGCGGTGCTCGCCTGGGAGGACCGCCGGATGCGCCGCGAGGTGCGGGCCACCGCGAACCGGCTGGCCAACTTCGACGACGCCAACCTGCGCCGCTCGGCGCGAGCCGCCGTGGCAGCGGGCGCCCGGGTCGAGCGGGCGCTCGAGATCCTCGGCGACGACGCCCCCGAGCACCTGCTCGTCGCCGGCCGGCTGCGCCGCGAGCACGCCAACGCCTCCCTCGAGGAGCTGGGCGCGCTCGCCGACCCGCCGATGACCAAGGACGCCGTCGCCGGCCGCATCCGCCGGCTGCTCGCCATGGCCGACAAGCGCGCCGCCGAGCTCGGCGTCCCCGACACCGAGTCGAGCGTCACCCCGGAGATGCTCGCCGACAGCCCGTAGGTGAGCACCCTTGCGTCCTGCTCAGCGGAGCAGCGCGCGCGGGACGCAGCATGACGCAGGAGGCGCGGGAGGCGCGGCTCGCCCGCACCCCGACGGCGCCCCCGACGATGGCCGTGGCCGGCGCGGTCGACCTGGCGCCGCTGCGCGCCGCCGGGTGGTCGCTGCGCGGGGTGCTGAGCACCGATCCCTACCTCGACCGGCTCGACGCCGCGACCTACGTCGAGCCGGCCGAGCTGCTGGCCGACCCCACGATCGACGCGGTCGCGGTGGACGGCGAGGACCGGGACCTGGCCGCCCTGCTGCCCGAGCTCCGGGGGAGCGGCCTGCTCCTGCTGCTGCCGTCCGCCGCGCCGCTCGACCCCGATGCCGTGCGTGCGGCGCGAGCGGTCCGGGACGCCGCCGACGCCGCGGTCGGGCTGGTCGCCCGCTGGGAGCCCTGGGCGCAGGTCGTCTCCGCGGCTCTCCCGCTGGCCGGCGGCCCCCCGCTGCAGGTCACGGTCCGCGGCTGGCCGGCCGGGCGGCAGGCCGCCGCCGAGCTGGTCGACCTGGTGGCCGCCTGGTGCGGGGAGGTGGCCGCGGTCGTCGCTGCTCCCGGTCCGCTGCCCGCGACGGAGCTGCCCGGAGGAGCGCCGGTCTCCTGGGCGCTCCTCACGGCCTCCGGGGCGACCGTGCTGGTCAGCTCGGCCGGGGACGCTCCCGTCGTACGCCTGTCCTTCGCCGCCGCCCGGCTCGAGGCCGGTCCGGGTGGCGTGCGGTGGGTGGGCGGCGCGGAGCTCCAGGTGCCGCGGAGCGGCGCGTCGGGGCTGGTGCAGACGGCCGCCGCCCTGGCCGGGGCGACGGGGGGCCGGGACGTGCTCACGGAGACCTGGCCCTGGCCGGCGGACCTCGGCGACCTGCTCGTGGTCGCCCGAGTGCTCGAGGCGCTGCGGACCAGCGCCCGCACCGAGCAGCTCGTCCCCGTGGCCTGACCCGGGCCGACGGACGCGGAGCCGGCTCCGCTAGGTTCGGGCCGGAACGTCAGGCGTCGAACCGAGGAGCACCAGTGACCGTCCGCGTGGGCATCAACGGCTTCGGCCGCATCGGCCGCAACTTCTTCCGCGCCGCGGCAGCGTCCGGGGCCGACATCGAGATCGTGGCCGCGAACGACCTGGGCGATCTCGCGACGATGGCTCACCTGCTGAAGTACAGATC
>SCTD01000408.1 GCA_004299215.1 Frankiales bacterium
TCGGGGTTGAACAGGTGCACCTCGCCCTCGCGACGCCACTGGTACTCGCCGCCGATCTCGAGCTTGCGGTGCGCGCGCTCGGTCGGGTTCTCGGGGAAGGCCCTGCGGTGCCGCGCGGCGACCTCCGCAGCGATCACGTCGAGGCCGATGCCGCCGAGCCGCGAGGTCGTGCCGGTGAAGTACTCGTCGACGACCTCCTGCGACAGGCCGAGCGCCTCGAAGACCTGGGCGCCGGTGTACGACGCGATCGTCGAGATGCCCATCTTGCTCATCACCTTGAGCACGCCCTTGCCGGCGGCCTTCACGTACTTCTTGACCGCGTCGCGCGGCTCGACGCCGGCGAGCGCCCCGGTCGCGATGAGGTCCTCGATGGACTCGAACGCCAGGTAGGGGTTGACGGCCGCGGCGCCGTAGCCGATGAGCAGCGCGATGTGGTGCACCTCGCGCGCGTCCCCGGTCTCGACCACCAGGCCGACGCGGGTGCGGGCCTTCTCGCGGATCAGGTGGTGGTGCACGGCCGACGTCAGCAGCAGCGACGGGATCGGCGCCATGTGCTCGGTCGAGTCACGGTCGGACAGCACGATGATGCGCGCGCCGGCGGCGATGGCGGTCGACACCTCGCGGCGGACCCGGTCGAGGGCGTCGCGCAGCGCCTCTCCCCCGCCGTTGACCGGGTAGAGGCCGTGCACGGTGACGCTGGAGAAGCCCGGCAGGTCGCCGTCCTCGTTGACGTGGATGATCTTGGCCAGGTCGTCGTTGTCGATGACCGGGAACGGCAGCACGATCTGCCGGCACGACGCCGGCGACGGGTCGAGCAGGTTCTGCTCCGGCCCGATGCTGCCGGCCAGCGAGGTCACCAGCTCCTCGCGGATGGCGTCCAGCGGCGGGTTGGTGACCTGCGCGAAGAGCTGGCTGAAGTAGTCGAACAGCAGCCGCGGCTTGTCGCTCAGCACGGCGACCGGGGTGTCGGTGCCCATCGAGCCGATCGCCTCGGCCCCGCCCTTGGCCATCGGCGTGATGAGGATCCGGAGCTCCTCCTCGGTGTAGCCGAAGACCTGCTGGCGGCGCAGCACCGACTCGTGGCTGTAGACCACGTGCTCCCGGTCGGGGAGCGTGTCGAGGTTGAGCTGCCCCGTGTGCAGCCAGTCGGCGTACGGGTGCTCCGCGGCGAGCGCGGACTTGATCTCGTCGTCCTCGACGATGCGCCCCTCGGCGGTGTCGACGAGGAACATCTTCCCGGGCTGCAGGCGGCCCTTCGCCACCACCTCGGACGGCGGCACGTCGAGCACGCCGACCTCGCTGGCCAGGATCACGCGGCCGTCGGCGGTCTGCCACCAGCGGCTCGGCCGGAGCCCGTTGCGGTCGAGCACGGCGCCGATCTGCGTCCCGTCGGTGAAGGTCACGCAGGCCGGTCCGTCCCACGGCTCCATCAGCGCGGCGTGGAACTCGTAGAAGGCGCGCTTGGCCGGGTCCATGTCCGGCGCGTTCTCCCACGCCTCCGGGACCATCATCAGCACCGAGTGCGGCAGCGACCGGCCGCCCATGTGCAGCAGCTCGAGCACCTCGTCGAAGCTGGCGCTGTCGGAGGCCCCCGGCGTGCAGATCGGGAACAGCCGGGTGAGGTCGTCCGGCAGCTCGTGCGGCCCGCGGAGCAGCGCCTCGCGGGCGCGCATCCAGTTGCGGTTGCCGCGGACGGTGTTGATCTCCCCGTTGTGCGCGATGTAGCGGTACGGGTGCGCGAGCGGCCAGCTCGGGAAGGTGTTGGTGGAGAAGCGGCTGTGCACCAGGGCGAGCGCGCTCGCGAACCGCTCGTCGGACAGGTCCGGGAAGAACGGCTGCAGCTGCCCCGTGGTGAGCA
>SCTD01000041.1 GCA_004299215.1 Frankiales bacterium
CCGCAGCGGGCGACCAGCGGCCCCAGCACCGCGATCGAGGCGCGGATCCGCCGTACCAGCTCGTAGTCCGCCTCGTGCGACGGCTGAGCCGGCACGTCGATCGTCACCCTGCCACCACCCAGGTCGACGTCGCAGCCGAGGCGGCGGAGCACCTCGGCCATGATCGTGACGTCGAGGATGTCCGGCACCGCGGTGAGCGTCGTACGGCCCTCGGCCAGCAGCGCGGCGGCCATCAGCTTCAGGACGCTGTTCTTCGCGCCCGTCACCGACACCTCACCCGCGAGTCGCGCCCCACCGGCGACCAGGAAGCGCTCCATCCCGTCAGTCTAGGGAGGCAACCTGCACGGCCGGAGCGGCGTCTTCCCGGTCGAGAACCGACGACGAAGGAGAACCACGTGGACGAGCAGGCGCGGGAGGACTTCCGCTCCTACGTCGCCGCGCGCTCGCCGGCCCTGCTGCGGACCGCGTACATGCTCTCGGGCAACCGCGCCGACGCAGAGGACCTGCTGCAGACCGCGCTGGCCAAGACCTACCTGGCCTGGGACCGGATCCGCGAGCGCGAAGCGGTGGACGGCTACGTGCGCCGGGTGATGGTCAACACGCAGACGTCGTGGTGGCGACGCCGCAAGGTGGACGAACGGCCGACCGGGGACCTGCCGGAGCGACCCGCCCACCGCGACGCGACCGCTGACCTGGACCTGCACGACGCGCTGTGGACGGCGCTGTCCGAGCTGCCCAGGCGGCAGCGGGCGATGGTCGTCCTGCGCTACTACGAGGACCTCTCCGAGGCCGAGACCGCCGCTGTCATGGGCGTCTCCGTCGGCACGGTCAAGAGCACGACGTCCCGCGCGCTGACCAAGCTGCGCGACACCTCAGGCCTGCGCGACGACCCGCGCACGGCCCTTCCCACCGGAGTGACGGCATGACCCCCATCGACGACGAGCTGCGCGCCGCCCTGCAGGGCCGGGCCTCCGCACTGACCCCGTCCCCTGACCCGCTGGCCGGCATCGAGCGCCGGGCTCAGCGGATCCGCCGGACCCGGATCGGCGCGGCCGTGGCCGCCTCCGCCCTCGCGGTGTCCGCCATCGCGGTCGCCGTGCCGGTCCTGCAGGACGCGACCTCCTCCGGGCCGGACGTGCCGCCGTTCGCCACCGCTCCCGCGAGCCCGACGCCCGCGGCTGCCTCGCCGTTCGCCCTGAACCCGCTGGACCCGTGGATGTACCGAGGTGCTGACCTGGACCTGCTCGGTCCGGGGACGCTGAAGACGATCGAGACCGACCTGGGCGTGAACTACGGCGCCGCGAGCGTCGAGCTGACTCCGCTGTTCGGCCAGGTCTGGGAGCCCTCCGGGAAGTTCGAGCTGTTCTTCCTCGCTGACGTCGAGATGCGCGACGGCGTCTCGCAGTACTTCTGGGGGATCTCCGAGACGCCGAACGACGCCGGGCCGGAGTTCCTGCTCGTCGAGCAGCTCGACGAGCCGGCCATGGCGCTGGCCGCTGCCCTGCCTGGCGACGAGGGCGGTCGACTCCTGGCCGTTGCCGATCCAGGAGTCGGCGGGATCAACTACAGCCCCGACGGCACGCCGGAGGCGGTGAGCGCGATGCAGGAGCTGTTCCCCGGCGTCGCCACGGTGTTCATCGGCGCCGGTTCCGCCACTGACCTCCTGTCCGTGGTCGACCCTTCGGGCCAGGAGATCCACCGCAGCGCGGTGCCGGCCGTCATCGCTTCCGAGCAGCCGAGCGGCGAGCCGGTGAGCGTCCTCGACCCGG
>SCTD01000714.1 GCA_004299215.1 Frankiales bacterium
GGGAAGTCGTAGTCCGCCGGCACGCCGTCGGGATAGCTGGCGAGCCACGGCCGCTCGGCGTACGGCGACGTCGGAGCGGCGGGGGACGTACGACGGGCGCGGGGGGGCACTTCGCCTCCTGGGACGGCGGATCGGACCGGCGGGATCCTCTCACGCACCCGCGGACCCCGGCTCGACCGTCACGTCGTTGAACGGCAGCAGCGGCTCGACCGCCGGGAAGACCACGAAGAACAGCAGCAGCACCGCGGCCGCCAGCAGCAGCAGCGACCCGAGCAGCTTGCCGGGCAGCCCACCCGGCAGGTGCCGCCAGATCCAGACGTACACCTCAGCCCTCCCCCGTCATCGCCGCCGGCGGACCGTCCGCACGGCTGCTCGCCGCGGTGAGCTCGGCCTGGACGATCAGCCGCTGCTTCGCGGAGTACTTCGGATGGCAGGTGGTCAGCGTGAGCAGCCGCTTGTCGGGCCTGGCCGTCGGGTCGCCGGGCACGGCGTACGTCACCTCGACCGCGGTCGGCGCGACGACGGAGGTCTCGCGCACGGTGTAGGTGAACCAGCCCTTCTCGGTCTCGAGCACGACGACGTGACCCTCGACGAGGTCGCCGAAGCGGGCGAACGGCGCGCCGTAGGTCGTGCGGTGCCCGGAGATGACGACGTTGCCCAGATCCCCTGGGAGCGCCGTGCCGGGGATGTGCCCGGGGCCGTTCTTGAGGTCGGCGACCGACGTGCCCTCGACGACCACCCAGGGGTCGTAGCCCTCGAGAGACGGCACGTGCAGCACCGCGAAGCCCTGGCCGAGGTCGAGCGACACCGGCTCGGGCTCGCCCGGCGCGGGCCGCGGCTTCGGGTCGGCCCAGGTCGCCGTCAGGTCGTCCCGCAGCCGGTCCTGCTCGCGGGCGGTGACCAGCCCGGTGACCCAGAGCTCGTACGCGCAGAAGAGCAGGACGACCACGCCCAGCGTCATCAGGGTCTGCCCCACCCCGCGCAGGGCGGTACGCGCGGTCTCGCTCACGGGCGGGCGAGGGCTTCGACGCTGGGCAGCTCGAGCGGCCCGTCGTAGGCCGGGAGGGTCACCGACCGGGCCGTGCGCACGTCGTAGCCGAGACCGAAGCGGTCGACGTAGGTGCGGAAGAACGCGACCCCGGGGTCCTCGTCGAGCGCGTCGCGCAGCGCGGCGGGGTCGCCGATCGCGGTGATGACGAACGGCGGGCCGTAGACCCGGCCGTGCAGGATCACGGTGTTGCCGACGCAGCGCACGGCGCTGGTCGACACGATGCGCTGACCCATCAGCGTCATCGCCTCGGCGCCGCCGGACCACAGCGCGTTGACCACGGCCTGCACGTCCTGCTGGTGGACGACCAGGTCGTCCGGGTCGTCGGACAGCGCCGGGCGGCCCTCGCGACGGGGCGCGTCGTCGAGCGACACCGTCACGGCCGGTCCGGTGACCGGGACCAGCCCGGCGGCC
>SCTD01000409.1 GCA_004299215.1 Frankiales bacterium
CGCCGCGGGGTGAAGGCGCGACTGACGATCGCCCGCATGTCGGTGTGCCGCGGCGGGTCCATCATGATCATCATCGGCAGGAACAGGTCGGTCAGGTCCACCCCCGGTGGGGTCGGGAAGATCCCCTTCGCGGACGAGTACGTGCCCGGGTCGCGCAGGGCGGTGTCGACGTCGTCGTACCGACTCAGCACCCACGACCGCCCCGGCGCCGACCGGTAGACCGGCTGCTCCTCGCGCAAGGTCCGGTAGACCGGGTACGGGTCGTCCTGGACATCGGAGTCGAACGGGTCGTACAGAGCGGTGACAACTGCCATGCTGGCGTCCCAACTCAACGAAGGTTTGTACTCGCAGTCTGAACACGACGAGCAGGGAGTGTCAATGCGTCCGGTGCCGGGACAGATCGCCGGGAAGCTGTCCGCCGCCGCGGAGCTGTTCGCCGACCGCGGGGTCGATCAGACGAAGATCGAAGACGTTGCAGCGGCGACCGGCGTGCCGAAGGCGACGCTCTACTACTACTTCGCCGGCAAGGAGGAGATCCTCGCCTTCCTGTTCCAGGACACGCTGCGGCACATCGCCGACGAAGTGGCGATCGCCGTCGAGAGCGAGGGCACGGCCGCCGAGCGGCTCCGCCGGGTCGTCACGGCCCAGCTCGCCGTGATGGCCGAGCAGCCTGCCGTCTGCCGCGCGCTGACCGGGGAGCTGGGCCGGGCCGGGCGCATGCCGGCCATCGCCGCGGCCATCCGGGACGCCTACCACGCCCCGGTCGCGCACCTGCTCACGCAAGGGGCCGCCGACGGAACCCTTGCCGAGGTCGCCGACGCCGAGGCGGCAGCGCTGGTGGTGTTCGGCGCCGTCACGGTGACCGGCCTGTCCAAGCTCCTGTCCAAGAAGACGATGGCGGTCGACGACGCGGCCGGCGCAGTCATCGCCGTCCTGCTCGACGGGCTACGCCCCCGCTGACACCCCCACCACCGGTCCGCAGATCCTAGACGCCCATATTGTACTTCCAGTACAATATGGGCGGCTCATGGTCGCATGAGGAGGTGGATGCGTGGGCCACAGCGCCAGGATCTCGGGCCCACTGCCTCGGCTGTCGGGGTTCGCGCAGCGACACGCCCGGTGGGTGGTGCTGGCGTGGGTGCTGCTGGCTGCCGGTCTCGTGGCGGTCTCGCCGTCGCTCGCGAAGGTGGGTGTGCAGGACCAGGCCGTGTTCCTACCCCAGGGCTCACCCTCCCAATTGGCCACCGAGCAGCTGGGGCGGCTGTTCCCGCAGGACCCGTCCGTCAACTCCGCGGTCGTGGTCCTCGCCCGGCCCGGTGGGCTGACAGCCGCCGACCGCAGCTATGCCGCCGATCTCGGCCGGCGGCTGCGGGCCGCGTCGCGCGCGCCTGACAGCGGGGTATCCCAGGTCCTCGCCGTCGGCGAGGACAGCCGGCTCGCATCGTTGCTGCGCTCCCCGGACGGTCAGGCCGAGCTCATCGTCGTCGGCTACCGAACCGGGGCCTTCGCCGACACGACGATCGAGTCGGTGCGCCAGCTGCGCCGCGAGCTGAGCGCGGCACCGGCCGGACTCACCCACCAGGTCACCGGCCTGGCCGGGGTGGGCGCCGACCAGGACAGCGGGCTGAAGACGACGTTCCTTCGGGTCGGAGTCGTCAGCGTCCTGCTGGTCGTGGCGATCCTGCTGCTCGTCTACCGCTCTGTGGTGGCGGCCGCCATCCCGTTGGTGACCATCGGCCTGGCCTTCCTCGTTGCCGAGTCAGCGGTCGCACTGCTGGCCCAGGCCGGCCTGCAGGTGGCCAGCCTGGCCGCAACGTTCATGCTCGTGCTGGTCTTCGGCGCCGGCACCGACTACTGCCTGTTCCTGGTGTCCCGCTACCGCGCCGAGCTGTCCGAGTCCGAGACACCAACGGCAACCCTGCGCCGTACGACGGACGTCATGACGGGCGTCATCGTGGCCTCCGGCGCTGCCGTCGTGATCGGGTTCCTGGCCCAGTTCACCGCGAAGTTCGGCTTCTACCGGACGATGGGGCCCGCCATCGGACTGTCGGTCGTCATCACCGTGCTGGCCGCACTGACGCTCACACCCGCGATCGTGCAGCTGGCCGGCCGACATGCGTTCTGGCCGATGCCGATGGACACCGTCCGGTCCGCCCGACCGGTCCCGCACCCCCGCTGGGAGCGCCTGGGCCGGCTGGTCCGCGCATGGCCAGCCGAGGCCGCCCTCGCCGCCGTCATCCCGATGGTGCTGCTGTCCGCCGGGATGGCCGCGATCCACACCTCGACCGACCTGCTCGCCGAGCTGCCCGCCAGCGCAGAAGCCAGGACCGGAGCGAGCACCGTCGCCCGGCACTTCCCCGCCGGCGCCTCCGCCCCTCTGTCGGTCATCGTGTCCGACACCGAACCGATCACCCGCGGCAGCCGTCTGTCCGCGGTCGACCGGCTCACCGACGCCCTACGGGCCACACCAGGCGTCGCGCAGGTCCGGTCAGCGACCCAACCCGCCGGCGAACCGCTGACCGGCCGTGCCTCCCCCGGCGGGCCGAGCGGCGACCTGCGCGCCCTCGGGCTCGACCCGAACAAGGTGGACGTCACCCCGCTGTACAACGCGCTGGCCTCCGCGCGCGGGCTGCGGCTGACCGAGGACGTCCTCGCGCGTTATCCGCAGCTGGGCAAGACCGTGTCGCTGTTCAACGGCGCGGACGGGCAGTCGACCCGGTTGATCGTGCTTCTGGACGAAGCGC
>SCTD01000410.1 GCA_004299215.1 Frankiales bacterium
GGCGATGAGCACGATCCCCGCGCTCGCAGCCGACGCGGCGGCGGGGACGCCGCGGGGGGCGAGCAGGTCGCTCACGACGGCGTCCAGCGCGGGCGGCGGGTCGCCGAGGCGTGGCCCGTCGGCGTCCGCGACGGCGTACGTCACGGCTCCGTCGGGCCGCTCGGCCAGCAGGAGCGCGCGCTGCCCGGGAGCCGCGGCGAGCTCGGCGACGGCGTAGGCCGGCAGCGGCTGGGGGTGGACCCGCTGGAGCGGGCCGTCGGCGCCACGACGGACCCAGTCGGCGGCGGCCAGGAGCGGGACCGCGGCGGCGGCGACGACCAGGGCGACCGCCGACAGCTGCCGCCAGCCGAAGGTCGATCGCGCCAGGCCCTGCTGCAGACCCTCCGCGCCGATGAGCGCCGCCAGCAGCATCCCGGCGGCAGCCAGGTCGAGCGGGATGCCGGGCCAGACGGCGACCCCGTCGGCCGTGGTCCGGGCGAGCACGGTCGCCGCCGCCAGACCGGCGAGCGCGACCCCCCAGCCGGCCGCGGCCACGGGAGCGCGCCGCGTCCGCAGCAGCCCGCCGAGGGCGGCGACGAGCAGCGGAGCGGTCAGCAGCAGCGGAGCGGCCCCCGGGCCGCCGGGAGCGAGCAGCAGCAGGTGCCAGGCAGGCAGGGAGGGATCGGCGAGTCCGGGTCCGACCAGACCCGGACCGTGCAGCTCGAGCAGGCCGGTCGACCACGGGACGAGCAGCGCGACGGGGACGGCGAGGGCCAGGGCGCAGCCCTGGGCCCGGCGGCGCGCGGCGGGCCGCTGGGCCGCGCTCGAGGCGGCGACGCGGAGCGCAGCGCCTCCGCCGAGGAGCGCGACCGCGAGCGGCCAGACCACCGGGGCGAGGGCCGCCAGCAGCGTGATCGCGAGACCGAGCCGCCAGGCCGGCGCCCACCCCTCCGTGCGGGGGTCCGCCCGCGACGTCCGGTGGGAGAGGACGAGCAGCAGGGGCAGGGCGACGTGCACGGCAGCGGCATCGAGCCGCCCGGCCGCCACCGCTCCGGTGGCGACGGGCAGCAGCGCCCAGGTGGCGCCGGCCCAGACCTGCAGGACGCGGCTGCCCACCACCCGGGCGGCCGCCCACGCCGCGGCCACCCCCGCGAGCGGGACGGTGCCGAGCAGCAGCAGGTCGACGGCCAGTCCCGGCCGGCCGAGGGTGGCGGTGGCGAGCAGGGCCAGTGCGCCGATCGACGCGTCTCCTGCGGACGCGTAGGCGCTCCAGAGGCCGCCGGCTCCGTCGGGCGCGGGCAGCAGCCGGCCGCCGGCGAGCGCGCCCCGCCCGAGCAGGTCCCGGCCTGCGAGCAGGGCGACCGCGAGCAGCCCGGCACCGAGCACGGCCGCCGGCGAGCGGGTCAGCCGGCGGAGCAGGCCGGGGCGCTCGACCGCCGGCTCGTCGAGGGTGGGCACGGCCCGCGGGCCCCCGCGGTCCAGCAGCGCGACGGCCCGAGCCCTGAGCCGCGCGGTCGCTGACGCGAGCTGGTCCGGGGTCGTCCGCCGTCTCGCCCGGCGGAGGGCGTGCAACCGGCCCGGGCGGGCCAGCACCCGCGGCAGCGCGCTCGCCTCGTCGAGCGCCTCGTGGACCTGCCGGCCGGCGAGGGCCGCGCCCGCGCGGAGCAGCCCGCTCAGGGCCAGCAGCGGGACGAGGGCGAGCAGCCGCAGGACAGGCGCGTGCGCGAGCAGCAGGAGCAGCGCGCTGCGGCGGTCGAGCACGGCGGGCCGCGGTGCGCCGGCGAGCGGCCTGCGCCCGGTGGTGACCGCACGGGCGTGCCGCATGCGGGTGGTGGGGACGGCGAGCACCTCGGCGCCGGCCGCGCGGGCCCGCCAGCCGAGGTCGAGGTCCTCGCGCAGCGGGAGCGCAGCGTCCAGCCCGCCGAGCGCGTCCCACACGTCGCGCCGGACGAGGGCGCCGGCGGTGCCGACGGCCAGCACCGGGCGCACGGCGTCGTACTGCCCCTGGTCCGGCTCCCCCGGTTCCACGCCGGAGCTGCGCACGCCCAGGACGTCCGTGCTGCAGCCGATCTCGACGAGCCGGCGGGGTGCGTCCCAGTCGACCGCCTTCGGTCCGAGCACGGCGGCGGCCGGGTGCTGCGCGGCTGCCCGAAGCAGCCCGGCGAGCGTGCCGGGGTCGGGGGCGCAGTCGTCGTGCAGCAGCCAGACCCAGCGGGTGTCGGCAGGGACCTCGGCCAGCGCGGCAGCCACGGCAGCGGCGTAGCTCGTCGTCGGGGGGAGCTCGAGGACGTCGCCGACCGCGCGGCGGAGCAGCTCCGCGGAGCCGTCGGTGCTGC
Source organism: Frankiales bacterium (assembly GCA_004299215.1). Classification (GTDB taxonomy): domain Bacteria; phylum Actinomycetota; class Actinomycetes; order Mycobacteriales; family SCTD01; genus SCTD01. The sequence goes on from SCTD01000410.1 coordinate 2,316, forward strand.
CCGTGTCGACGGCGACGACCCGGGCGGGGGTGACGGTGGAGGCGGCGAGGGCGCTCAGCGCCGTCGGCAGCCAGCGGCTGCCGTCGTGGGCGACGAGCACGGCGGTGACGGGAACCCGTGCAGGCATGGGAGGAGGGGACCGGGGTGAAGGGGGCGTCCGACCTGCCGGTCCGGCGGTCGGACGTCGTGCGGGACGGGCGCGGCTCAGTAGCCGGCAGCGGCCCGCTTCAGGCGGCGGCGCTCACGCTCGGACAGCCCGCCCCAGATGCCGAAGCGCTCGTCCTGCTCCAGGGCGTACTCGAGGCACTCGCCCTTGACCTCGCAGCCCACGCAGATGCGCTTGGCCTCGCGGGTCGAGCCGCCCTTCTCGGGGAAGAACGCCTCGGGATCGGTCTGCGCGCACAGCGCCTGCTCCTGCCAGGCCAGCACGCCGGACTCGTCGGTGTCGGCACTCGCACCCAGGGCGGCCAGGTAGATCGGCTCGCTCATCTCGTCTCCTCGGACCAGATCGGTCGACCCGGCGACTGCCGGACCGCGGTGCGTGTCACCCGGCGGACGACCTCTCGATCGGCCGTCGGGGGGGAACGACACTCGTGGAATTACACGCGTGTCCTGCGCTCCCGTCAAGGCCCGGGGGTGCTAGTAGCCCGACCGGACCATCGTGGTAGCCATCAGCACACCGTGATCAGGCCGTTTCGAGCCGTGATCATCTGGGCCTGGGCGGGCGCGGGCGGTCCTCCACCACGCGGCGAGGCGAGCCCCCTGCGCACGATCGTGGTGAGTCCGCGACCGATGCGGCGTACGGCATCGGTCGCGTCGTCACCACGATCATGACGTGGCCGGAGGCGTCAGGGCTTGCGGCGGCGGAACAGACGGCGTACGCCGAGCTCGTCCTCGTCGTGCTCCTCGTCCTCCGGGGGCGGACCGGCCGGGCGGGCGCCCCAGCTGGTCTCCGGCGGCGGGGGCGGCTTGGGTGCGGCCTGCGGGGTGGGAGCCGGCTGCGTCGTGGCCGGGGCGGGCGCAGGCGTCGCCCTGGTCGGCTGCGCAGCTCCGGACGAGGGCGGCGTGGCGGCCGGGGCCGTGGCCGGGGTCGTGGCCGGGGCCGGGGCCTTGATCGGTGCAGCCGACGGCGGAGCCTTCGCGGCGGGAGGAGGCGACGACGGTGCAGGCTGCGCGTTCGCCGGCGCCTTCGGCGGAGCCGGAGGCGGCGCGGGCGTGGGCGCAGGGGCCTTCGCCGGGACCGCCGCTGTCGGGGCCTTGGCCAGGGCAGTGGCCGGGGCAGTGGCCGTGGCCGTGGCCGTGGCCGCCGCCGGTGGGGTCTTCGCGGCAG
>SCTD01000411.1 GCA_004299215.1 Frankiales bacterium
TCAGGTCGCGGCCGTTGACCTTGACGGTGCCGGCGCGGAAGACCACGACGCCGTTCTTCGGCGACAGCGCGGTGAGCCTGGCGACGGCTGCGTCGGAGAAGGTGCGCGGTCCGCTGATCATGACGTCGGGGCGCAGCCGCTCGCCGAGCGGCCGGACCGCGAGGGCGACCGGCGGCCGGGCCCGGGTGGCGGCAGCGGTCGCCGGCGGCGCGCTCTCGGTGGGGGAGGCGGCCTCGGCGGTCAGCGCGGCGGCCTCGGCGGTGGCGGCGGTGTCGGGCTCGCCCTGGGAGCAGCCGGTGAGGGCGACGAGGCCGACGAGCCCGGTGAGCGCGAGCCACTGGCCGGCCCGGGGGGCGCGGCGGCGGGACGTCGGCGGAACGAGCGCGTGCGGCACCGGGTGCTCCCGTCTGGGTCGGGGACGAAGCGCCGAGACGACGCTCACACAAGGTGAACGATACGTGACGGTCCTCGGTTACGGGGGTCCGATATGTCTGGTGCGCGACCCCACCGTCCCGATCACTACCCCGATCAGCTCGCGGCAGGCACCGCCCGCGCCAGCAGCTCCTCGCGGTCGTGCTCGGACAGGCCGCCCCAGATGCCGTACGGCTCGCGGACCGCGAGCGCGTGCGCCCGGCAGGCGGCCAGCACCGGGCAGGTGGCGCAGACGGCCTTGGCAGCTGCCTCGCGGCCTGCCCGCCGGGGACCGCGCTCGCCCTCGGGGTGGAAGAACAGCGAGGGGTCGTGGCTGCGACAGGAGCCCTGCAGCTGCCACTCCCACACCTCGAGCTGGGGGGCGGGCAGACGCGAGATGTCGGTCATGAGGGGTCCCCTCGTCGGCGGGAGCCGGGGTCTCGGGCTCCCTCTGCGGTCAGCCTACAATCGCTTCACAAGTTGTTCAAGTGCATGATGCTGGTCGTTCTGGGGCCCTGCAGCGCGTCACGCCCTGGTCGAGTCGAGTTGTGGCCGACCGCGCCCTCCCCCATCCTTCGATCGTGGGCGCGACGGGGATGGGTACGGGAGCCGGTCCCTCTGCCGGCCTGCCCCCGACGGCCCGGCTCTCGGTGGCCGCGGTGGCCCGCCGGCTGGGCATCGCCCCCGCGACGCTGCGCACCTGGGACCGCCGCTACGGCCTGGGCCCGAGCGAGCACGTCGCGGGCTCGCACCGCCGCTACACCGGCGACGACCTGGCCCGGTTGTCGGCGATGCGCCGGTTGACGCTCGAGGGGGTGTCCCCTGCGGACGCGGCGCGGCTCGTGCTGGGGACCGCGCCGGGGCCGGGTCCGGACCTGCCGGCCGAGCCGCTGCCGGACCGGGAGGGTCGGCTGGTGGCGACGGCGCGCGCGCCGGGAGGCGGCCCGGGTGGGCGGGTGCTGCCGCTGCCCGGCGCCGACGCCGCCGTCCGCGGCCTGGGGCGTGCGGCGATGGCGCTGGACGCCCGTGCCGTCACCGCCACCGTGCGCGAGCAGGTCACGCGGCACGGCGTGCTGCACACCTGGGAGGCCGTGCTCCGGCCGTTGCTCGTCGCCGTGGGATCGCGCTGGGCGGCCACCGGGGAGGGCGTCGAGGTCGAGCACCTGCTGGCGGAGTGCGCGTCCGACGTGCTGCGGGAGGTGGCCGGGCGGGCGGTGGAGCCCCCCGGGGTGCGGCCGGTGCTGCTGACCTGCGCTCCCGACGAGCAGCACTCCCTGCCGCTGCACGCGCTGGCCGCCGGTCTGGCCGAGAACGGCGTCGCCAGCCGCACGCTGGGTGCCGCGCTGCCGCCGGACGCCCTGCTGGCGGCCGTACGCCGCACGGGTCCGGCCGTGCTGTTCGTCTGGTCGCAGCTGCCGGGCACCGCCGATCCCGCCGTGCTCGAGGCGCTGCCGGTGCAGCGCCCTGCGGCGGCGCTGCTGGTCGGCGGTCCGGGCTGGACGCTCACGGACCTGCCCCGCCGGGTGACGTTCGCGGGCGGGCTGCCCGAGGCGGTCGCCCTCGTGGACCGCGCGCTGGGGGCATGAGCTCCCGTCGCAGCCGCGGCCCGACCGTTAGCCTGCGCCCGTGACCGACACCGACCTGGCCAGCCTGCTCGCCAGCGGCGAGCACGCCGCTTTCCACGGCAAGCCGGCGGCGGCCGTGGGCGTGCTGGAGCAGGCGGTGGTGCTGGCCCAGTCGCAGGGTCGCACCGCCGAGGTCGCTGCCGCCGGTTGGCTGCTCGGCGTCGCGCTGGCCGCCGGCGGCCGGTACGGCGGAGCGCTCACGGTGCTGTCCCCGCTCGTCGACGCCGGCCGCGCCGCCGAGGCGCCGCCCGAGCGCCGGCTGTTCGGCTCGCTGTCGGCTGCCACGATCGCGAGCGTGCACCGGCAGCTCGGCCGGCACGCGGTCGCGCGGGCCTCCGACCTCGAGGCGCTCGCCCTCAGCGACGGCACCGGCGAGGCCGGCTTCGACGCGCTCGTCGGCCTGGCCAGCGACGCCGTCGGGCTCGAGGAGGCGGACGAGGCCGCCACCCGGCTCGAGCAGGCGCGGGCGCTCATCCCCCCGCGGACCGACGAGTGGTGGCGTCAGCGCGTCCGGCTCGGCTGGGCCGAGGCCGAGGTGCAGCTGCTCGAGGGGGAGGCGGACGCCGCCGTCGACACCGCCCTGCAGGCGGTCGACCGCGCGGAGAACGCCCGCGCCCCGCGTCACGTCGCGAAGGGGCTGCTCATCCTCGGCATCGCGCAGGTCAGCGGAGGCACCCCGAGCGACACCGAGCACGACAGCGACCCGGCGGTGACCCTGCGCCGGGCGGCCACGCTGGCCGAGTCGCTCGGCTGCGTCCCGCTGATCTGGCCGGCCCGTGCGCTGCACGGCGCGCTGGTCGCCGACGAGGAGCCGCAGGAGTCGGCGCGGAGCCTGGCCGCAGCCCGCTCCGCCGTGCTGGCCCTGGCCGCAGACCTCCCCCCCGGCGTCCGCGCCGAGTGGCTGGGCCGACCGGACGTCGCCGCGCTGCTGGAGGGCTGAGCGACTCCGGCCGTGTCGCGTGCAAGATGCCGGCCTTCAGCCCTCACGTACCGCCTCTCGCGTGCCGAAGGCATGAGCAGGCCACCGCGAGGGTGGACCTGCTGAGATGCGCGAGGGAGGGCACGCCATGGCCGACGGCCTGCTCTCGCTGCCCGTGTCCCCGCAGCAGCGGTGTCCGGTCGACGCGGCCTGCGAGGTCGCTGACCTGCTCGCGGCGGAGGACGCCGAGGCCGACGCCCTCGCCGACCGGCTGCACGACGGCGCGCTCCAGGCGCTGGTCGTGGCGCGCTACGCGACCGATGCCGCCGTCCGCGGCGCGGACCCGGCGCTGGCCCGCGACGCCGTCCAGGAGGCGCTCGTCTCGCTCCGCCGCTCCGTGTGGCTGCTCCGCCCCCGCGGCGGTGACGACCTGCCGGCCGCCCTGACCGAGCTGTCCAAGCGCGCCGTCGCGGCCGGCTGCCCGGCGCTCGACCTGGCCGTCGACGCGGCGGTCGCCGCCCAGCTGCCGGCCGCCTGCCGTACCGCGGCCTACCGCTTCGTCCAGGCCGCCTCCCTCGCGGGCTGCGGCGAGGTCCGCCTGGTCCGGGACGGTGCGTACGCCGCGCTGTCCGTCGCCGGCGCCGACCTGCCGCAGCCGACCGGCTGGGCCGTGCGCGCCGCTGCCCTCGGCGGCTTCCTCGACCGATCGGGCCCGACCCCCCGACTCCTGCTCCCGCTGCTCGACGACCGTGAGGACGACCGATGACCACCGTGCTGATCTGCGACGACCACCGGATCGTGCGTGAGGGGCTGCGCCAGTTCGTCGCCGCGGTGCCCGGCGTCGACCGGGTCGAGACGGCGGCCAGCGGTGAGGAGGTGCTCGCGCGCTACGAGCACGAGCAGCCGGACCTCATCCTCATGGACGTCCGCATGCCGGGGCTGGGCGGCCTCGAGGCCACCCGGCGTCTGGTCGCGGCTCATCCGCTCGCCAAGGTCATCATGCTGACCGCTGCGGACGACCGGGACCAGGTCGCTGCCGCCGTCTCCTCGGGTGCCCGCGGCTACCTGCTCAAGGACGTCAGCCACGAGGAGCTGTGCGCCGCCGTCGCTCACGCCCTGGACGGGGTCGACCTCGTCGAGCCCTCGCTGCGCCGCGCGCTGGCCGGCCGCGACGCCGCCCGCAGCGTCCCGCCCGGCGGCCAGCTGACCGAGCGCGAGCTCCAGGTGCTGACCGGCATGAGCCAGGGCAAGAGCAACGGCCAGATCGGCAAGGACCTCTACCTGTCCGAGGACACCATCAAGACCCACGCCCGCCGGCTGTTCCGCAAGCTCGGCGTCAACGACCGCGCGCAGGCCGTCGCGCTCGGCTTCCGTCGCGGTCTGGTCACCTGATCCGCGGCCGGTGCCCGTAACGGCGCGGCCCTCCCGCGCGATCTCCCTGACGGTGGACGAGCTCGCCGCCGCCGTCCCCGCCGCTGTCGACGGGGACCCGGCGGCAGTGGAACGCCTGCTCGGTCACCTGCGTCCAGGGATCGTGCGCTACTGCCGAGCCCGGCTCGGACGCACGGACGGCTCCTACGGTTCGGCCGACGACGTGGCCCAGGAGGTCTGCATGGCGGTGGTCAGGGCCCTGCCTCGTTACGTCGACACCGGCAGCCCGTTCGCGGCGTTCGTCCACGGCATCACCGCGCACAAGGTCGCCGACGCCCAGCGCGCGCTCTACCGTGACCGCAGCGCGGCGACCGGCGAGGTGCCGGAGTCCGCCGACCCCGCCGCCGGACCCGAGGACCGCGTGCTCGCGCGCGAGCGGGCACAGGCCGCACGCCGGCTGCTCGACCGGCTGCCACCCGCACACCGCGACCTGCTGCTGCTCCGGGTGGTCAACGGGCTCAGCGCCGAGGAGACCGGCGCCGTCCTCGGCATGACCGCCGGTGCCGTGCGCGTCGCCCAGCACCGCGCGCTCGCCCGGCTCCGCTCGCTCGCCGTGTCGACCGGGATGGAAGTGCCGGCATGACCGACGACGACCCGCTCGACCTCACGCAGGTGGCCGCGGACCACGACGCGATCGAGAGCGTGCGCCTGCGCTCCACCCGTGCCGACGACAGCGCGCTGGCGCTGCTGCGCGACCTGCTGCTCGACGTCGACGCCGAGCCGCCCGTCGACCGGCAGCCGATCACCGTCGGCCGCGGCTCCACGGTGGTGCACCTCAGCGGCGAGCAGCCGCCCGACCCGCGGTTCGTGCGCAACGGCGCGGTGGTCGCGATCCTCACCGCGGGGGTGCTCGCCTTCGGCGGAGCGGCCGCGGCGAGCACCGTCGTCGCACCCGAGGGACCGCTCGCCGGTATCGGCAACGCCGTGCGGAGCGCGGCCGGCGCCGTGGTGTCCGCCGTGAAGCCCGCGCCCCCCGCGCCCCCCGCGCGGCCGGCGTCGCCCGGGCGCTCCGCCGACGACCCGGAGCTGCCCCGGGACGTCCGCGCGCCGGACGACAGCCGGGTGCCGGCCCACGCGGGCCGTCCCGACGAGCCGGGTACGCCGGCGGAACGGGGCAGACCGGCGGACGCCGGCAAGCCCGCCGGTGCGGGGAAGGCGTCGGCGGGCAGGCCCGCCGACGCCGGCAAGCCCGTCGGCGCGGGCAAGCCGGGCGCGGGCAAGCCGGACGCGGGCAAGCCGGGCGCGAGCAAGCCCGCCGACGCGGGGAAGCCCGCTGACGCGGGGAAGCCCGCCGACGCGGGGAAGTCCGACGCGGGGAAGTCCGACGCGGGGAAGCCCGCTGACGCGGGCAAGCCGGACGCGGGCACACCGGCGGCTGCCGACGCTGACCCGGCCCCAGGCAGCGCGAGCGCGACGGTGACCGAGCAGACCCGGGTGCGCACGCCTTCCGGCAAGGACGGCGCCGCCGCCGGGAAGGCTCGCTGAGCCGCGCGGCGCGCTGCCCCGGGGCGGCCGCCGGGCGCTAGAGTGAACTGCCTCCCCACCTGCCGAGCCGGGAAGGCGCAGATGATCCCCACCGAGGACCCCGCCGGCGATCGCGACGCCTTCGACGCCAAGTTCCCGGTGCTGGGACTGACGTACGACGACGTCCTGCTGCTGCCGGGCGAGACCGACGTGATCCCGAGCGAGGTCGACACCACGAGCCGGCTGACCCGCGAGATCACGCTGCGGGTGCCGCTGGTCTCCAGCGCGATGGACACCGTCACCGAGTCGCGGATGGCCATCGCCATGGCGCGCCAGGGTGGCATCGGGATCCTGCACCGCAACCTGTCGATCGAGGA
>SCTD01000412.1 GCA_004299215.1 Frankiales bacterium
GGAGCGCGTCAGCAGGCGCGGTCCGAGTTGGCGCCGAGCGCGGCCGGCGGCGTCGTACCTGGCCTCTACCGTCACCGAATCAGCCGACGCCGGGCCCATGTGGACCTTCCCGGCACGCTCGGCTAGCGCGGACCGAAGGAGTCGTCATGGCGCACATCGAGGATCGCTGGGAGAAGGTCGTCCGCGGAGAGCGTGTCCGGACCGACCGGTACGGCAAGGGGGAACGCTGGCGGGCCCGCTACTTCGACCCCACCGGCCAGGAACGCGCCCGCACCTTCGCTCGCAAGGCCGACGCTGAGAAGTTCCTGGCCGGGGTCGAGAGCGACAAGTCCCGTGGCCTCTATGTGGACCCGTCGGCGGGTCGGATCACCGTCGCCGAGTACGCGGCGATGTGGCAGGCCGCGCAGGTGCACCGGCGGACCACCGAAGCGGCCTTCGACTCCCACCTGCGCAACCACATCCTGCCGCTGCTGGGGCACCGCCCGATGGGCGCCGTGACGCGCTCGGAGATCCAGGGGTGGGTCAAGTCCCGGGCGGCGGTACTGGCCCCCTCGACGACCACGCTCGTGTACTCCGTGCTGCGCATGATCTTCCGCTCCGCGGTCGCCGACCGGGTCATCGCCATCAGCCCCTGCGACCGCATCACCCTGCCGAAGTCCCCGCCCAAGCAGGTGGAGCCGCTGCCGGTGGACGCGGTGGCGGCGCTGGCTGCGGCCGTTCCCGACCGTTACAGGGCGCTGATGGTCTGCGCCGCCGGCACGGGTCTGCGTCAAGGCGAGGTGCTCGGGCTACGTCGGGACAGGGTCGACTTCCTGCGCCGCTCGCTGACGGTCGACGGGCAGTTGGTGTTGATGCCCGGGGCGCCGCCCTACCTGGCGCCGCCCAAGACCACCGCGAGCTACCGCACGGTGCCGTTGGCCGACGTCGTCCTCGACACGCTGTCCGAGCACGTCGCGGCCTTCCCTGCGGCCGTCACCGACGATGAGCGGGGCCGCTCGGTCGAGCTGCTGTTCGCCGATGACCGCGGCAACCCGCTGGGTCGCACCTGGTTCCACCGCCGGGTCTGGACGCCCGCGGTGCGGGCTGTCGGGTTGCCGACCGGCACGCACTTCCACCAGCTCCGGCACTTCTACGCCTCGCTGCTGATCGACGGCGGAGAGAGCGTGAAGGTCGTGCAAGCCCGGCTGGGGCACGCGACCGCAGACGAAACGCTGAACACCTACTCGCACCTGTGGCCGGACACCGAGGACCGTTCGCGGACCGCCGTGGACGCCGGTCTGGCTCCGGCTCTGACGGCCCAGACACGGCCCAGGCGATCTTCGAAAGGCTAAAACCGCAGGTCAGCGGCCTAAGAACGTCCGGTTGTACAGAACCCGGCTTACAGGCCGTCTCGCCCCCTCACCACCTGCAGCGATGCAGGTGGTGAGCTGTCGGCACCGCGATGACCGCGTTACGTGGGGACCGAGTCGTACTTGCGGCTCACCTCTGCGCGCGCGGTGGGATCGGTCAGGCTTCCGGGCTCGAGGCGCGAGAGCTCGAGGAACATCTGCTCGAGTCCGCCAGGCGTCCACAGGACGAGTAGCGACGCGTCCTCGGTGACGGCTGCCAGAACGTGTCGCGTTCCACGAGGGACCATGACGAACGTTCCAGGAGCCGCCTCGAACTGCTCAGCGCCGGACTCGAACGCGAATCGTCCGCGCAGTACGTAGAAGCACTCCTCCAGACCGTTGTGCTGGTGCGGAACGGTCCACGCGCCTGGTTTCCCGCTGAACTCGGCCACCCCCAGGGCACCGCGCGTCTGCTCCGCACCGACGAGCAGCCTCATGGCCGCCACCCCGAGATCTGCGACCTCGCCCTGGCCCGGCTCGATGAACATCGCTCCCCCCTTCGTCGCTCCGGTGCAGAGTCCCCCGGCCGCAGCGTCGGTACAAGTTCAGGATCTGAACTAGGCGCACGCGTCCGCTACCGCGAGACTGCTGCCATGAAGTCCTACGGCCAGTACTGCCCCGTCGCCCGGGCGAGCGAGCTGCTGGCGGAGCGGTGGACGTTGCTCCTGGTGCGGAATCTGCTCGCGGGCTGCCGCACGTTCGGCGAGCTCCGTGCCGGCGCCCCCGGCATCCCGAAGGCCCTGCTGTCCTCGCGACTGGAGTCCCTCACCCGTGCCCGGGTCGTGACGCGACGGCCACGGGCGAGCGGTCACGGCTGGGAGTACGAGCTGACCGACAAGGGGCGCGCCCTCGAATCGGTCTGCAGGGCCCTGGGCGAATGGGGTGCCGAGTGGCTCGAGACCGAACCCCACCACCTGGACCCGGCATACGCGGTGTGGGCCACCGCGAGGCTCGTCGACCTCAGGAAGGTCCCGCCGCCAGGCGTGACCATACGGCTGGAGCTCGCCCAAGGCTCAACGACGCGACGCTTCTGGATGCTGCTGTTCGAGCCGCGCGCTGAGGTCTGCTCCACGTCGATGGGCAGGGATGTCGACCTGGTGATGGCGACGGACGCCGAGACGCTCGCGGACTACAACCTGCGTCGGACCACTCTCGCCGCAGCCATGCGAGCCGGGCGGCTGCGGCTCAGCGGACCGCGCGAGCTGGTCCGCTCCCTGCCATCGTGGATCGACCCGAGCCCCTACGCGTACACCGAGCGGCAGAAGGGTCCGCGCACTGACGCCGTCCGCTGATCGCACCCGCCGGGGTGCAGTCACCGGCAGATGAGTCCGCGTCGAGCGGCGAGAGCTCGCCGAACCTCTTGTTCTGCCGCCTCCACCGCCAAGGGCGCCGACTGTCGTGCACATACGTATGGCTCTTCGCGAGGAGCCGCAGTACGAACCGGGCGAAACCGTCACCGAAGGTGCATGTCCGCGTGTCCTCATCGCCGGCACCTCCCGCCGCGACCCAGTGCCGAACGTCCTGGGCGCCCGCTCGGCTGCGCCGGGACGTTCGCCTCTGGAGTCCTGCCGCGGGCAGGCGCACGCTGGCTCCGTCAACGAGTCGAGCTCAGGTGGTCGTCATGCGCAGATGGATCCCTCCCGTCCTGTTCCTGCTCGGAGTGCTGCTGCTCGCGGGGGCAGCGACGCTGAGGTGGGTGATCGCCCCGAGCCTGGCCGTCCTGCCCGCCGACACCGACACGACGCGGCACTACGTCGGTACCGCGGCGGTCGCCGTCGACAAGGCCGCCCTGGCGTCGCCGGGCAGCACCCCGCTCGTGTTGAAGGACGTGCCCGTCGCGATCACGAACCGCACGCGGGTGCTGGACACCGAGGGTGACAACGCACTGGTCTCCTCCGGCAAGACCGTCGACGTGAACGGCGCGCGGATGGTGGAGGTCGACTACCGCTACGCCGTGAACCGCTCGACGATGGTGGACGGCAGCGGCTTCTCCGACGTCGTGGAGGAGAACGGCATCACCTTCAACTGGCCCATCCGGACCGAGAAGCGGGACTACATGGGGTGGGTCCAGGACACCGGCCGACCCCTGCCGCTGATCTACGAGGGGACCGAGCGCAAGCAAGGCGTCCTCACGTACGTGTTCGAGGCGAAGACCCCGGTCGCGCACCAGATCACGGACGAGCAGGCTCTGGCGGCGCTGCCGGACTCGATCGGCAAGCTCGAGGCCGTCACGCTGCTGCCGACGCTCGGACTGGACCCGGCTCGGTCGGCCCAGCTGCAGCCGGTGCTGCTCGGGCAGCCTGACCCGATCCCCTTCGTCTACACGCTGTTCGTCGAGTCGACGTACTGGGTCGAGCCCGACAGCGGCGTCGTGATCGACGCCCGCAAGCACGAGCTCCGGACCCTCGGTGTCGCCACCGGCGACCAGATCCTGCCGGTCATTCCTGCGCTGGACATGACGTTCTCCGCGACGCCGCAGACCCTGGCCGAGGCAGCCGACGACGCACGCGATGCGGGCGACAAGGTGTTCCTGCTCTTCGTCACGCTCCCGGCCGCGCTCGCCCTCGTCGGCGGCGTCCTGCTGGTGCTGGGCACGGGGTGGTGGGTGGCGCGGCGACGGCGGCCGACGGACCGCGTGCCGGCCCCCGAGTCGACGTACGCGACCGCCGGCTGACGGCCATGGGCTGACGGCAAGGGGCACGGGCGGGACGCGCTGGCCGGTAGCGCACCGCGGGTGGACGCACCGGACGGACCCGCTCAGCGGAGGCAGGAATCCCGGTCGACACGGCGAACTCCTGTTCGTCGGGTCAACGTGTGGGGGATGTCATCAGCGCGGCAGAGCGGGACGATCTCCGCCGCCTGGCCGGCGTGCTCGAGCTGCCCCCGCCGCCGGACACGCTCGTCGTCGCCGTGACCTGCGTGCTGACCGCAGCCGTGCGCGCCGGCGGTCTGATCAGCCTCGAGCTGCAGGCCGCCCCGCTCCCGATGCTGTCCACGCGCGTCGTCGCGACGGCCGCGCGCACGGCGCGGCTCGAGGCCTGGGTCGAGACCGCCGAGCGCTGCACCTGGCACGACGGGCTGCTGCTGATCGCCGTCGCGACGGACGGCCGGCCGGTGCGCAGGACCGTCGTCGCAGATGCCCTGAGCATCCTCGAGGAGCTCGTGGTCGGCGACCGCCGGCGCGCCGAGGCCGAGCTGCTCGCCGACCACGCGATGGACCTCGCCGGGGTCGACGCGCACACCCAGCTGGGCAACCGGCGCACCTGGCGCCGCGCGCTCGACGACGAGGCTGCCCGCGCCGTGCGCTACGACGCGGAGACGACCGTCGCCGTGATCGACCTGGACGGGCTCAAGCGCATCAACGACACCCTGGGCCACGCCGCCGGGGACGCGCACCTGCTCAACGCGGCCCGCGCGGTGAAGGCCGCCTCGCGCAACGTCGACGTGGTCTGCCGGCTGGGCGGGGACGAGTTCGCCGTGCTCGCTCCCGAGACCGGTGCGCAGGGCGCCAGCCGGCTGGCGAGCCGGCTGCTGCACGCGCTGGGCGATGCCGGTGTCCAGGCCAGCATCGGCGTCGCCACCCGCCATGACGGCGACCTCGAGCAGGCCTGGCGCGACGCGGACAGCGACATGTACGAGCACAAGCGCCGCCGCACGCTCGTGTAGCTCAGGCGAGCGACAGGAAGAGCTTCTCCAGCTTGGCGGTGTCGATCTCGACCTGCTCCGCGTCGTCGGCGGTCAGGCACTGGCGCAGCCCGCTGGCGACGATGCTGAAGCCGGCCTTGTCCAGCGCGCGCGACACCGCCGCGAGCTGCGTCACGACGTCCTCGCACTCCCGCCCGCTCTCGAGCATGCGGATCACGCCGGCGATCTGGCCCTCTGCGCGGCGGAGGCGGTTGACGGCGATCCTCACCGCGTCCTGGTCGAGCTGCACGTCGTCTCCTCGGGGTCGGCTCCTGCGTGGATCGGGATCATCGTCCTGGGACGAGCGGCAGGCCGCACTCGCGGGCCCGCTCGACGTCGTCGTCGACCACGACGACCTGCTTGCCGGCGCGGTCGAGCATCGAGCCGGCGATGGAGGCGCGGAACCCGCTGGCGCAGTGCACCCACACGGGACCCGCCGGCAGCTCGTCGAGGCGCGACGGCAGCTCGTGCAGCGGGACGTGGACCGCGCCGTCGAGGTGACCCTCGGCCCACTCGTCGTTGCCGCGGACGTCGACGACGCGGACCTCGCCCTCCTTCAGCGCCTGCGCCAGCTCGGCGAAGGTCGCGGACCGGTAGCTGGCCAGCGGCCCGCCGCCGGCCAGCTGCTCGGGCGTCCCGGTGGCCTGGGCGGCAGGGCGGTCGATGCCGATCCGGACCAGCTCGCGCTGCACGTCCGCGACCTGCTCGGCGCTCTCGCCGATCAGGGTCAGCGGCGTCCCCCACGGGATGGTCCAGCCGAGGTAGGTCACGACGTTGCCGCGCGCGTCGAAGCTGAAGGTGCCCGGCAGGTGCCCGCGCGCGAAGGCGGTGCTGCTGCGCAGGTCCACGACCCACTCGCCGGCGTCGATGCGGTGACGCAGCTCGGCGGCGTCGGCCTCCGCGGCGGGGGAGAGGTCGACGGGTGCGGGCCCGGCGAGGTTGGCCGGTCCCATGTGCGCGTAGTAGGCCGGATAGGCGTCGAGCCCCTCCAGGAGGGCCCGGACGAACTCCTCCTCGTCCTGCGTCAGCGCCGGGTTCTCCTTGCGCTGCTGGGAGATCGTGGAGGACGTGCCCGTCGTGGGCGTCGCGGAGCAGAAGCTGCCGAACCCGTGCGTCGGCAGCACGGCCACCCCGGCCGGCAGCGTCTCGGCAAGCCGGCGGACCGAGGCGTGCTGCAGCCGGGTGAGCTGCTCCGTCAGGTCGGGTGACACGAGGTCGGTGCGGCCGACCGAGCCGAACAGCATCGAGCCACCCGTGAAGACCATCGCCGGCAGGTCCCCGGTGCCGACGGCGAACGACACGTGGTGCGGCGTGTGGCCAGGAGTGCCGATCGTGCGCACCGTCATGCTGCCGACGGTGCGCACGTCGTCGTCGCAGACCTCGGTGCGGGCGTACGCCACCTCCGCCTCGCACGGCACGAGGTACGGGACGCCCGCCGTCCGGGCGAGCTCGAGCCCGCCGCTGACGTAGTCGTTGTGCGCGTGCGTCTCCGCGACGGCGGCGAGCGCCACCCCCCGAGCCGCCAGCACCGCCTGCACCCGGTCGATGTCGCGCTGCGGGTCGACGACCAGGGCGCTGCGGCCGTCGTCGACGACGTAGCTGCGGTCGCCGAGGTCGGGGGTCTCGATGATCGTCACGGTCAGGCCGTCGAGCTCGAGGACGTCGTCGGCGGGGTCGGTCACGGTGGCCTCCTGCGGCGTGGGGTCAGGTCAAGATTACCCCCTGGGGTATCTGCTCAACCGGGTCCGAGCCGCGCAGTTCCCGGG
>SCTD01000413.1 GCA_004299215.1 Frankiales bacterium
CCTACCCCTCCCGGATCCTGCTGAAGAACCCCGGCAGCGGGGCGGTCAGCGGCGTCTCCGTCACGATCCCCGCGAGCCGCGGCATGTCCTGGACCGGCGTGCGCTCCGCGGTCGGCACCCCGCGCCTGTCGGGCGGGACCGTGACGTGGGCGGTCCCGTCCGTCGCGGGCGGTCAGTCCCTCGCGCTGGTGCTCGAGGCCAGGGCGGCCACCACGACGCAGGAGCCGACGGTCGTCTGGCGCAACATCTCCAGCATCGCGACCGTCAGCGTCGGTGGCGGCACCCCGACCGAGGTCGCGAGCCACGGTCCGAAGGTCATCCCGCCGACCGGCGGCTACGAGACCGCGCGCTACGGCGACCGGCCGTTCCCCGTGGTGCCCGTCGACTACGCCGACTTCAAGCACACCGCCTCGGCCGAGGAGCTCGACCGGACCCTCAACGACCCGGCCAACCCCGGCTCGACGTTCAACCTGTTCCAGGAGATGTCGTACGGCCAGCTCTTCCCGAAGGGCGTCGTCGGGTCGGTCGGCGTCGACAGCCGCGCCGTCAGCCCCGAGGACGAGCTCCGCTTCTCGACCATCGACCCCGAGCAGGTCAACACGTGCACCGGCGTGACCACGGTCGACCCGTCCACCGGTGAGCCGACCCCGGCCTACACCGAGCGGATCAACGACGGCTGGTACCAGCTGCCCGGCATGCGCACCTACTACGGCGCCGACGCGAACGGCTCCGCGCTGGTCGGCGCGCTCGGCGGTGTCGGCGCGCTGCAGGCCATCGACTCGGGCTGCGGTCCGACGGCCAAGGCGGCGTACGACGCAGCCGTCGTCGCGGACCCCGACATCGACTACAACGACTTCGACACCGACAAGGACGGCGTCGTCGACTTCTTCGAGGTCGTCTTCCAGGGCTGCGGCGGCAACGGCGCCTCGCAGCTCGGCCCGGCCGGCGGCTGCGAGGCCACCGACACGAGCGACAACATCTGGCCGCACAGCTCGTCGCTGGAGTTCAGCTACACCGACCCCGAGACCGGGCTGACCGGCTACCTGAGCAAGGACCGGCTCAAGGACCTCGAGGGCAACCTGCTCTTCTACACCGACGACACCTACACCAGGACCACGACGACCGAGACCGCGTTCCCGGCCTTCGTCCGGGTCGGCCCCTACAACGTCAACCCCGAGACGGCGATCGAGTTCGCCAGCGTCATCTCGCACGAGTACGGCCACTCGCTCGGCCTGCCGGACTACTACTCCACCGGCAGCCGCTCCACCTACGGCGACGTCAACCTGATGGCCACCGACAAGAGCCACCACATGGACGTCATCGGCAAGAAGGAGATGGGCTGGATCGTGCCGAAGGTGCTGGGGCGCGGCAGCACGCGCAAGGTCACCGACTGGCAGGACAGCAAGGTCGACACCGGCACCATCAACTGGGTCACCCCGGACGGCACGCCGTACACCCTGTCGGCCGCCGGCGGCGACTACGGCATCCACAACGGGGCGGCCTACACCGCGGCGCTGCCGGGGCGGCAGCTGCTCGACCCGGCCAAGATCGAGCAGGGCGCGTCCGGCAAGCAGGTCTGGTACTCCCGGCAGGGCAACGACTTCGGCTGCCCGCCGATCGGCGGCCACAACCTCGACATCGCGATCCCCGGGCTGGAGGACGTGCCGGCCGGCACGCAGATCACCGCGACGTTCACGAGCTTCTTCGAGATCGAGTGGGACTACGACTACGGCTTCGTGCTCGCCGGTACCCCGGACGAGCAGGGCAAGGTCACCTACACCTCGCAGGAGTCCGAGAACGGCTACACCACCCCCGCCGCCACCAACCCGAACGCCAACTCCTGCCAGTCGGCCTACGGCAACGGCCTCACCGGCACCCCCGCGTCCTACGACGCCGGCACCGCCCCGGCCGACCGGGTCGCCGGCAACTACCCCGACGGGCCGTTCGTCGAGGACAGCTACGACGTGTCCGAGCTCGCCGGCGTGAAGGGCGGCGTGCTGCGCTTCTCGTACGCCACCGACCCGGGTCTGGCCAAGCTCGGCTGGGTCATCGACGACCTCGTGGTCAAGGCCGGCGACACGGTCCTGTTCGAGAGCGACTTCGAGGACGGCGACGGCGGCAGCGACGACCCGCGCGTCTACAACGGCGGCTGCAAGGAGGACCTGTCGACCAGCGGTGGCCTGTGCACCGAGGGCTGGACCTACCTCGCCGCGGGCACCCCCTCGGAGCTCGAGCACGCCTACCTGCTCGAGATGCGGGACCGGTCCGGCTTCGACCTCGACGGCCGTGGCGAGAACGACCGCGACCCGATCGCGTTCGAGCCCGGTCTGCTGCTGACCTACACCGACGAGGCGCACGGCTACGGCAACGTCGGCACCGACAACCCGCCGGCGCAGACGCCGCTCGACAGCGTCCCCGAGCCGGAGAGCGACGAGCCGAACCTCAACGACGCGGTGTTCACCACCGCCGACGGGCGCAGCAGCTACAGCGACTCGCCGGCGTCGCCGCACGTCGACAACTACAGCGAGCCGACCCGGGACCCCGAGAAGGACCCGGACGAGGACGGCAGCCAGCCGTGG
>SCTD01000414.1 GCA_004299215.1 Frankiales bacterium
CGCGATCGCCTGCGGAGCGCGGGCCGGCTCGTCGTCCGGCAGCTGCGAGGCCAGGCCGACACCGGCCAGCGACAGCCCAGCGGCGATGCCCAGCGTGGCGGTCATCCGGCGGTGCCGGAGCAGGACGCCGGCGAGCCGCCCGGCCTCCTCGGGCGTGCAGCCCATGAGCTCGACCAGCCGCTGCTCGATGGTCGCTGGGTCGTCACCGACCAGCAGCAGCAGCGCCTCGAGGTCGGCGGAGCGCAGGGCCAGCCGCTCGCCCGGGCGGGCCGCGCGGACGGCGTAGAGCAGCGAGAGGTAGGCGCTGTAGACCTCGTCGGGCGAGTCGGGGTCGCCGATCCGGCGCTCGTACGGACCGATGCGCAACGCGCCCGCGGCCGGGTCGAAGACGACCGGCGTGCGTGGCGCGCCGGAGGCGGGCTCGTCCGCGACTCGGTCCATGCAGTGAGTGTCGGCGATGCAGGGCCCACCTGAAGGCAGAACACACCAAAGCATTCTGCAAAGGAACCCTTGCAAAGACTTCTTTGCACTCGTACGGTGACGCTGTGTCCGAGGCGCGCATCTCCGATCCCCAGGTCCTGCGGGCGCTGGCCCACCCGCTGCGCGGCCGTCTGCTCGGCCTGCTCCGGCTGGACGGCCCGTCGACGGCGAGCCGGCTGGCCGAGCGCGTCGGGGAGAGCAGCGGCGCGACGAGCTACCACCTGCGGCAGCTGGCGGCGTACGGCATGGTCGTCGACGCCGCCGGCCGCGGGACGGGTCGGGAGCGCTGGTGGCAGGCGGCGCACACGACCACGACGTGGGAGCCGGACGAGCTGCTTCGGCAGCCCGGCGGGCTCGAGGCCAACGAGCTCATGCAGCGGCACCAGGTCGAGGTCATGGGCCGCGAGCTGCGCAGCTGGCTCGACTCCGGCCGGGCGCAGGGTCCCGAGTGGGCCGGCGTCGCCGGGCTGTCCGACTACGTCCTGCGGCTGACGCCGGCCGAGACCCGCCAGGTGCTGGAGGAGATCTACGCGGTCCTCGACGGGTGGGCCGCCACCACGCACGACCCTCGCCCCGGGACGCTGCCGGTGAACGTCTTCACCGCCGCGTTCCCCCGCACACCATGACTCCCCCGCCGACCATCCGCTCGGCGACCCGCCGGTTCGTCGTCCTGGCCGCCCTGCGCTGGTTCCCGGTCGGGCTGACGGTCCCGGTGATGGTGCTGCTGGCCACCGCCCGCGGGGTGTCGCTGCCCGAGCTCGGCCTGCTCCTCACGGCCTACGGCGTCGTCGTCATGACGCTGGAGCTGCCGACGGGCGGTCTCGCCGACGTGCTCGGCCGGCGGCCGGTCGTGCTGCTGGGCACGGCGCTGCACGGGCTGTCCTGCACGGCGTTCGTCCTGGCCGACGGCGTCCCCGGCTTCCTGCTGGCGTACGTCCTGCACGGCGTCGGTCGCGCGCTCGACTCCGGGCCCGTCGAGGCGTGGTACGTCGACACCGTCCACGAGCTGGACCCGGCCGCCGACGTCGCTCCCGGACTGGCCGCCCACAGCGCCGCGGACGGCGGGTCGCTCGCCGTCGGCGCTGCCCTCGGCGGGCTGATCCCGCTGCTGCTCGGCGGTGGGACAGCCGCATTGGCAGCGCCTTTCGTGGCGGCGATCGTCCTGGACCTGGTCTACGCGACCGCCGTCGTCCGACTGCTCGCCGAGCAGCGGCCGCCACGCGAGGGCAGCCTGCGCCGCGAGCTGTCGACCGGCATGCGCGCCGTGCCCGCGACCGTGCGCGGAGCGGTACGACTGGCGCTCTCGGACCGGCCCTTCCGCCTGGTGCTGGCGCTGACGGCGGTCGGCGGCGTAGGGCTGGTCGCGTTCGAGCTGCTGGCCCCGCTGCGCTTCGTCGAGCTCGCAGGGAGCCCGGAGCGCGGCGCGGCGGCGTTCGGCACGGTGCAGGCGGTGTCCTTCGGGACCGCCGCCGGCGCAGCCAGGGGCCGGCGAGGGCTGCGACGGCGGCGGTCC
>SCTD01000415.1 GCA_004299215.1 Frankiales bacterium
GCCGGCAGCTGCAGACGGACCTGCCGGCCGAGGGTGCTGCAGTGCTCGCGGTAGGCGGTCCGCGACGCGTCAGGATCCGAGAGGACGCTCGTCAGCGACCTCAGCACCGCACGCAGCAGCGTGTCCCGGTCGGTCGTGCTCGCACCGACGAGCCGCAACGAGCCGGCGGTCTCGACAGGGAGCTCGTCGGCGCGGGTCGAGACGTTGAGCCCGATCCCGAGGACGGCCGCCCCGGCCGCCGGCACCTCGACGAGCACGCCGCAGACCTTGCGGTCCTTCACGAGCACGTCGTTCGGCCACTTGAGCTCGGCCGCCAGCTCGGCCCGCTCGCGCAGCGCCGTGGCCACGGCGAGCCCGGTCCACAGCGGGAGCCACGACCACTGGGGGACCGGCAGCTCCGGCCGCACGAGCACGCTGAAGGTCAGCCCGGCGCGCGGCGGCGACACCCAGGTCCGGTCCAGGCGCCCGCGCCCGGCGGTCTGCGCCTCGGCCACGACCACCAGCCCGCCAGGCTCCCCGGCGCGCGCCCGCTCGGCGACGACGGCGTTGGTGGAGCCGGCCTCCGCCAGGACCTCCAGCCGCCAGCCGTCCGGGGCCAGGGCCCGTTGCAGCGACGTGACGTGCAGCGGCGGCCGGTCGAGGTCCTCGTACACGCCGCCAGTGTGCACACTGCGGCCGTGGCCGTGCAGCGCGAGGAGCTCCTGATGGAGTCGCGTGCCCAGTGGCGCGGCTGGCTCGCCGAGCACGCCTCGACCAGCCCGGGCGTGTGGGTGGTGACGTGGAAGCGCAGCAGCGGACGGCCCGTCCTGGCGTACGAGGACCTCGTGCAGGAGGCGCTCTGCTTCGGGTGGGTCGACGGCCAGGCGCGCGCGGTGGACGCCGAGCGGACGTCGCTGCTGGTCACCCCGCGGCGCCCCGGCAGCGGCTGGGCGCGCACGAACGAGGAACGCGTGGCGCGGTTGCAGGCCGCGGGCCTGGCCGCGGCGCTCGACGCCGACCCGGCGGCCCGGGCGGCGTGGGACGGCTTCCCCCCGTCGGCCCGCAAGCAGCTCATCGCGTGGGTGACCACCGCCAAGCGGCCGGAGACGCGGGCACGCCGCGTGAACGAGACCGCCGCCAGGGCTGCACGGGGGGAGCGGGCCAACCAGTGACGGGACCGTGACGGGCGCTCGATAGCCTTTCCCCTTGTGACCGCTGAGCCGATGCACGTCGACCCCGAGCTGCACACCACCGCCGGCAAGCTGGCCGAGCTGCGCCGCCGCGTGGACGAGTCCCTGCACCCCGGCAGCGAGGCCGCCCTCGCCAAGCGCGCCGAGAAGGGCCAGAAGTCCGCCCGCGAGCGGATCGAGCTGCTCCTCGACGAGGGCAGCTTCGTCGAGACCGACGCGCTGACCCGGCACCGGGCCCGCGACTTCGGCATGGAGGCCCGGCAGCCGACCGGCGACGGGGTCGTCACCGGCTACGGCACGATCGACGGCCGCCCGGTGTGCGTGTTCAGCCAGGACGCCACCGTCTTCGGCGGCGCGCTCGGCGAGGTCTACGGCGAGAAGATCCGCAAGGTCATGGACCTCGCCCTCAGGACCGGCTGCCCGATCGTCGGCATCAACGAGGGCTCCGGCGCCCGGATCCAGGAAGGGATCATGGGTCTCGCCCTCTACGGCGACATCTTCTACCGCAACGTCCTGGCCAGCGGCGTGATCCCGCAGATCAGCCTCATCATGGGCAACTGCGCCGGCGGCCACGTCTACAGCCCGGCGCTCACCGACTTCAACCTCATGGTCGACAAGACCAGCGCGATGATGATCACCGGGCCGGACGTCATCAAGACGGTCACCGGCGAGGACATCACCATCGAGGACCTCGGTGGCGCCCGGGCGCACAACTCCAAGAGCGGCGTCGCGCACTTCATGAGCTCCGACGACGAGGAGTGCCTGGAGCTGGCGAAGGAGCTGCTCAGCTTCCTGCCGTCGAACAACCTCTCCGAGCCGCCCGTCTTCGACGCCCCGGACGCCCTCACCGAGGAGCCGCTCGTCGCGCTCGACACGGTCATCCCGGACAGCAACAACGCGCCGTACGACATGAAGTCGATCATCACGACCGTCCTCGACGACGGCGACTTCCTCGAGGTGCAGGAGCTGTGGGCGCCGAGCATCGTCTGCGGCTTCGGCCGGATCGAGGGTCGCAGCGTCGGCGTCGTCGCCAACAACCCGATGCAGTTCGCCGGCACGCTCGACATCGACGCCTCCGAGAAGGCCGCCCGGTTCGTCCGCACCTGTGACGCCTTCAACGTCCCGGTGCTGACGTTCTGCGACGTGCCCGGCTACCTCCCGGGCGTCGGCCAGGAGCACGCCGGGATCATCCGGCACGGCGCGAAGCTCCTCTACGCCTACTCCGAGGCGACCGTCCCGCTGGTCACCGTGATCACCCGCAAGGCGTACGGCGGCTCGTACGTCGCGATGGGCTCCAAGCACCTCGGTGCCGACGTGAACCTCGCCTGGCCCACCGCGCAGGTCGCGGTCGTCGGCGCGCTCGGCGCCGTGAACATCGTGCGCCGCAAGGAGATCGCGGCCGCGAAGGACCCCGACGCGGCGCGCGCGCAGTTCATGACGGAGTACGAGGACACGTTCGCGACGCCGTACATCGCGGCCGACCGGGGCTTCGTCGACGCGGTCATCGAACCGAGCGCGACCCGGCGCGAGGTGGCGAAGGCGCTGCGGCTGCTCCGCACCAAGCGGCAGACCCTGCCGCCCAAGAAGCACGGGAACATCCCGCTGTGACGTCCCCCGACGAGACGCCGGTCGTGCGTCCGCTGCTCACGGTCGTGCGGGGCGAGCCGACACCGGAGCAGCTGGCGGCGCTGGTGGCCGTCGTGAGCGCCCGAGCGGCCGCGAGCTCCGACGGGGCGGCCGAGCCGGCCCCGCCGTCGCTGTGGTCGCGCCCGCAGCTGCGCGCCCCCCTGTCCCCTGCCCCCGGCGCCTGGCGCGCCTCCGCCCTCCCCCACTAGGAGCCCCACCCGTGCGCAAGGTCCTCATCGCCAACCGCGGCGAGATCGCCGTCCGCGTCGCCCGCGCCTGCCGCGACGCCGGCCTGCAGTCCGTCGCCGTCTACGCAGAGCCCGACCTCGACGCCCTGCACGTACGGGTGGCGGACGAGGCCTTCGCCCTCGGCGGCACGACGCCGGGCGACTCCTACCTCCGCATCGACAAGGTGATCCAGGCGCTCAAGGACTCCGGTGCGGACGCGGTCCACCCGGGCTACGGCTTCCTGTCGGAGAACGCCGAGTTCGCGCAGGCCGTGATCGACGCCGGCGCCACCTGGATCGGGCCGTCCCCCGAGGCCATCGCCGCGCTCGGCGACAAGACCACCGCCCGCCACATCGCGCTGAAGATCGGCGCACCGCTCGCGCCCGGCACCGCCGATCCCGTCAAGGGCGTCGACGAGGTGCTCGCGTTCGTGGAGGAGCACGGCCTGCCGGTTGCCATCAAGGCTGCGTTCGGCGGCGGCGGGCGCGGGCTGAAGATCGCGCGCAAGCAGGAGGAGATCGAGGAGCTCTACGAGTCGGCGGTCCGCGAGGCGGTCGCTGCCTTCGGGCGCGGCGAGTGCTTCGTCGAGCGCTACCTGGACAAGCCGCGCCACGTCGAGACCCAGGTGCTGGCCGACAGCCACGGCAACGTCGTCGTCGTGTCCACCCGCGACTGCTCCCTGCAGCGCCGCTACCAGAAGGTCGTCGAGGAGGCCCCCGCGCCGTTCCTCACCGAGGACCAGAAGGCGCAGCTCTACAAGGCGTCCAAGGACATCATCCGCGAGGCGAACTACGTCGGCGCCGGGACGTGCGAGTTCCTCGTCGCCCAGGACGGTCTGATCTCGTTCCTCGAGGTCAACACCCGCCTGCAGGTCGAGCACCCGGTGACCGAGGAGGTCACGGGCGTGGACCTCGTCCGCGAGCAGTTCCGCATCGCCGACGGCCTCGAGCTGACCTTCACCGACCCCGAGCCGCGCGGGCACTCCATCGAGTTCCGCATCAACGGCGAGGACCCGGGCCGCGGCTTCCTGCCCGCGCCCGGTGCAGTCACGACCTTCGTGCCGCCGCTCGGCCCGGGTGTCCGCGTCGACACCGGCGTCGAGTCGGGCTCCGTCATCGGCGGTGCCTTCGACTCGCTGCTCGCCAAGCTCATCGTCACCGGCGCCACCCGTGAGCAGGCCCTCGAGCGCTCCCGCCGCGCGCTCGACGAGATGCAGGTCGAGGGCATGGCCACGCTGATCCCCTTCCACCGCAAGGTGGTTCGCGACGAGGCCTTCACCAGCGAGCCGTTCACCGTGCACAACCGCTGGATCGAGACGGAGTTCGAGAACGACATCGAGCCCTTCACCGGCGGCGCGGAGGCGTCCGAGGACGAGCCGCGCGAGAAGGTCGTCGTCGAGGTCGGCGGCCGTCGCCTCGAGGTGTCGCTGCCCGCCGGGCTCGGTGCGTCGGCCGGCGGGGGCGGCGGGTCGAAGAAGGGCGCGCCCAAGCGGGCAGCCAAGAAGGGCAGCGGGGCCGCAGCGTCCGGCGACACGCTCGCCTCGCCGATGCAGGGCACCATCGTCAAGGTCGCCGTCGAGGACGGCGCGACGGTCGAGGCGGGTGACCTGATCGTCGTGCTCGAGGCGATGAAGATGGAGCAGCCGATCAACGCCCACAAGGCCGGCACCGTCACCGGGCTCTCCGCCGCGGTCGGCGAGGTCGTGACGAGCGGCTCGGCGATCTGCGACATCAAGGACTGAGCGGGCGCGCCGGGGGTCATGAGGCGTTCGCCGTCCTCCCATCGACCTTCCCGGAGGGCTGCGGCCACGCGCGACCACGACGACGCCCGCCCGAAGTGACCGGCGGTCGTCGTCAGCCGGGCAGCGCCGGCTCCCAGGCGTAGGGGTCGTCGAGGTCCCAGGTCCAGCGGGTGTCGTCTGAGGGGTCGTAGGGGTCGGTGTCGTCGGGTTCGACGTCCTGGGCTCGGAGCTCGAGGCCGGCGGGG